>NZ_JBEXPH010000172.1:0-17208 GCF_040611955.1 Streptomyces sp. NPDC006510
CGGGTCGGCGTCCCGATGCTTCCGGTCATCGCGTCCAACCGGGTGGTGGCCCGCCAGATCGTCATCTACAGCTGGGTGATGGTGGCCGTCTCAGCCATATTCAGGATGCTACCGACGGGTAGATCAACGTGCGACGGGCGGGGTACGTGGCATGGGCCACGTACCCCGCCCGTCGGCAGGAATCGTCAGGGGGACCGGGGAGCGGGACTACCTCAGGAAGGGGTCGACCGCCACGGCGACGAAGAGCAGCGAGACATAGGTGATGGACCAGTGGAACAGCCGCATCTCCTTGAGCTTTCCTCCGGTTACGCCGGCTTTGGCCCGGTTCTGCAGGCCGTGCGCCTCCCAGAGCCAGAACCCGCCGGTCGCCAGCGCCACCGTCGTGTAGAACCAGCCGGTGTAACCCAGCGGGGTCAGCAGCAGCGAGACGGCCACCATCACCCAGCTGTAGATGACGATCTGGCGGGCCACCACCCGGTTGGACGCGATGACCGGAAGCATCGGGACGCCGACCCGGGCGTAGTCCTCCTTCACCTTCATGGAGAGCGGCCAGTAGTGCGGCGGCGTCCAGAAGAAGATGACGGCGAAGAGGATCACCGCGGCCCAGGACATCGAGTTCGTGACGGCCGACCAGCCGATGAGCACCGGCATGCAGCCCGCGATGCCGCCCCAGACGATGTTCTGCGAGGTGCGGCGCTTGAGCAGCATCGTGTAGACGACGACGTAGAACAGCAGCGCGCCGAGCGACAGCGCCGCCGAGAGCCAGTTCACCAGCAGGCCGAACCAGACCGTGGAGATCGCCGCGAGCGCGAACCCGAAGGCCAGGCATTCGCGCGGGCTCACCATGCCGGTGACCAGCGGGCGCTGCGACGTACGGTCCATCAGCGCGTCGATGTCGCGGTCGATGTACATGTTCAGCGCGTTGGCGCCGCCCGCGGAGAGATATCCGCCGATGGTGGTGGCGACAACGAGCCACAGGTCGGGCACACCCTGAGCGGCGAGGAACATCACCGGAACAGTGGTGATCAGCAACAGCTCGATGATCCGCGGCTTGGTCAGCGCCACGAATGCCTTGACACGGGCCCCGAACGGGCGATGGCCCCCTGGGCTGGGAGTCAAGGCGACCCCTGCGGGTCGGGACTCGACGGCCGTCACGCACACCCCTGACAGAGAAATCCCAGCAAGCTCCGGGCGTGAAGGCCCGGTAAAGACTTGCGCGAACCAGACCACTGTAGACGTTGGGGACAGGCCGTTCTTCGCGGGGGTGGGTCGTGTTGAAGGGGCGCGGAGCCGGGGGGTCCCGCTGCTCGTGACACGGCACCTGAGCCGGAGGTCCCGGCTGCCGCAACACCGCGCGTGAGCAGGACCCTCGATCACCGGAGCGGATCACAAGAGTACGAGCACGCGCTCATCGGAGGGCCCATAAGCAAGGAGAAGCGCTCATCGGAGTGACGCAGAAGTGAGCCGCCGCGCTCATACGGGAGGCGAACTCCGCAGGCCGCCTGCACCCTGGAAAGCAGCGGAAAATGCTTGTTCCGACGGGGGTAGGCTCGACAACGCCCGGTGCGGTCTCAGTCACCGGTTTACAACAGTGGAGAGGAGCCCTGACTCAGGGTGAGCACCAAGCCGACCACCACAGATCTCCAGTGGACCGAATTGGACCAGCGGGCCGTGGACACTGTCCGTGTCCTTGCAGCGGACGCCGTACAGAAGGTCGGAAACGGCCACCCTGGTACGGCCATGAGCCTCGCTCCCGCCGCGTACACCCTCTTCCAGAAGGTGATGCGCCACGACCCCGCCGACGCGGACTGGACCGGGCGCGACCGGTTCGTGCTCTCGGCCGGTCACACCAGCCTGACCCTCTACATCCAGCTCTACCTGGCCGGGTACGGCCTGGAGCTCGATGACCTCAAGGCGTTCCGCACCTGGGGCTCGAAGACCCCCGGCCACCCGGAGTACGGCCACACCACCGGCGTCGAGACGACCACGGGCCCGCTGGGCCAGGGTGTCGCCAACGCCGTGGGCATGGCGATGGCCGCCCGCTACGAGCGCGGCCTGTTCGACCCGGAGGCGGCCCCCGGCACCTCCCCCTTCGACCACATGGTCTGGGTCGTCGCCGGTGACGGCTGCCTCCAGGAGGGCATCTCCGCGGAGGCGTCCTCGCTGGCCGGGCACCAGAAGCTCGGCAACCTGGTCCTGCTGTGGGACGACAACCACATCTCCATCGAGGGCGACACGGAGACCGCGGTCTCCGAGGACACCCTGAAGCGGTACGAGGCGTACGGCTGGCACGTCCAGCGCGTCGACCAGCTGCCGAGCGGCGACCTGGACCCGGCGGGTCTGTACCGCGCGCTCCAGGCCGCCAAGGCCGAGACCGAGCGCCCGTCGTTCATCGCGGCCCGCTCGATCATCGCCTGGCCCGCGCCGCACGCCCAGAACACCGAGGCCTCGCACGGCTCGGCGCTCGGCGACGAGGAGGTCGCGGCGACGAAGCGGGTCCTCGGCTTCGACCCGGAGAAGACCTTCGAGGTCGCCGACGAGGTCATCGCCCACACCCGTGAGGCGCTGGACCGCGGCCGCGAGGCCAGGGGCGAGTGGGAGAAGTCCTTCGCCGCGTGGCGCACCGCCAACCCGGAGCGCGCCGCCGAGTTCGACCGGATCTCCGCCGGCGAACTGCCCGCGGGCTGGGAGGACACGCTTCCGGTCTTCGAGCCGGGCAAGGGTGTCGCCACCCGTGCCGCCTCCGGCAAGGTGCTCCAGGCGCTGGGCGAGATCATCCCCGAGCTGTGGGGCGGCTCCGCCGACCTCGCGGGCTCGAACAACACCACGATCGACAAGACGTCGTCGTTCCTCCCGGTGGGCAACCCGCTGCCGGGCGCGGACCCGTACGGTCGCACGATCCACTTCGGCATCCGCGAGCACGCCATGGCCGCCGCCATGAACGGCATCGCGCTGCACGGCAACACCCGCATCTACGGCGGCACCTTCCTGGTGTTCTCCGACTACATGCGCAACGCCGTGCGCCTGTCCGCGCTGATGCACCTGCCGGTGACGTACGTGTGGACGCACGACTCGATCGGTCTCGGCGAGGACGGCCCGACCCACCAGCCGGTGGAGCACCTGGCCGCGCTGCGTGCCATCCCGGGCCTGAACATCGTCCGTCCGGCCGACGCCAACGAGACGTCCATCGCCTGGCGCGAGATCCTGCGCCGCTACACCAAGGTGTTCGGCAAGGGCGCCCCGCACGGTCTGGCGCTGACCCGCCAAGGCGTTCCGACGTACGAGGCGAACGAGGACGCGGCCAAGGGCGGTTACGTGCTCTTCGAGGCCGAAAGGCCCGACGGGCAGAGCACAGAACCGCAGGTTCTGCTGATCGGTACGGGCTCCGAGGTGCACCTCGCCGTCGAGGCGCGCGAGGAGCTGCAGGCGGCCGGCATCCCGACCCGGGTGGTCTCGATGCCGTCGGTCGAGTGGTTCGAGGAGCAGGACCAGGCGTACAAGGACAGCGTTCTGCCGCCGTCCGTGAAGGCGCGTGTGGCCGTCGAGGCCGGCATCGGTCTGACCTGGTACCGGTACGTCGGTGACGCCGGCCGGATCGTCTCGCTGGAGCACTTCGGTGCCTCGGCCGACGCCAAGGTCCTCTTCCGCGAGTTCGGCTTCACCGGCGAGCACGTCGCCGCCGCCGCTCGGGAATCTCTCGCCGCAGCCACGCGCTGACGCCGATATACGACTAGTAGGAGATGCATTTCTCATGACAGACGCACTCAAGCGCCTCTCCGACGAGGGCGTGGCGATCTGGCTCGATGACCTGTCGCGCAAGCGGATCACCTCGGGCAACCTCGCCGAGCTGATCGACCAGCAGCACGTCGTGGGCGTCACCACCAACCCGTCGATCTTCCAGAAGGCGATCTCGCACGGCGACGGTTACGAGCAGCAGCTCACCGACCTCGCCACCCGCAAGGTCACCGTCGACGAGGCCATCCGCATGATCACGACGGCCGATGTGCGGGACGCCGCGGACATCCTGCGTCCGGTCTTCGACGCCACGGACGGCCAGGACGGCCGGGTCTCCATCGAGGTCGACCCGCGGCTGGCCCACCGCACCGAAGCCACCGTCGCCGAGGCCAAGCAGCTGGCCTGGCTGGTGGACCGGCCCAACACGCTCATCAAGATCCCGGCGACGAAGGCCGGTCTCCCGGCGATCACCGAGGTCATCGGCAAGGGCATCAGCGTCAATGTCACGCTGATCTTCTCGCTGGAGCGCTACCGCGAAGTCATGGACGCCTACCTGGCGGGCCTGGAGAAGGCGAAGGCCGCGGGCCTGGACCTGTCCAGGATCCACTCGGTGGCCTCGTTCTTCGTGTCCCGTGTGGACACCGAGATCGACAAGCGCCTCGACACCGTCGGCACCGACGAGGCCAAGGCCCTCAAGGGCAAGGCGGCGCTCGCCAACGCCCGGCTCGCCTACCAGGCGTACGAAGAGGTCTTCGGCTCGGAGCGCTGGGCCGCCCTGGACAAGGCGCAGGCCAACAAGCAGCGTCCGCTGTGGGCCTCGACCGGCGTCAAGGACCCCGCGTACAAGGACACCCTGTACGTCGTCGACCTGGTCGCCCCCGGCACGGTGAACACCATGCCCGAGGCCACCCTGGACGCCACCGCCGACCACGGGCAGATCACCGGCGACACCATCTCCGGCACCTACGAGCAGTCCCGCGCCGAACTCGACGCGGTGGCCAAGCTCGGGATCTCCTACGACGACGTCGTCCAGCTCCTGGAGGACGAGGGCGTCGAGAAGTTCGAGGCGGCCTGGATCGACCTGCTCAACTCGACCGAGGCGGAGCTCAAGCGCCTCGCCCCTTCGGAGGGCTGACCACCTTGTCTGGTGTTCCCGGAGCCAACCCGCTTCGTGACCCCCAGGACCGACGGCTCCCGCGCATCGCGGGACCGTCGGGTCTGGTGATCTTCGGGGTCACGGGCGATTTGTCCCGTAAAAAGCTGATGCCCGCCGTCTACGACCTGGCCAATCGCGGCCTGTTGCCGCCGGGCTTCTCCCTCATCGGTTTCGCGCGCCGCGAGTGGCAGGACGAGGACTTCGCACAGGAGGTCCACGACGCCGTCAAGCAGCACTCCCGCACGCCGTTCCGCGAAGAGGTCTGGCAGCAGCTCATCCAGGGGATGCGCTTCGTCCAGGGCAACTTCGACGACGACGATGCCTTCGAGCAGCTGAAGACCACGATCCAGGAGCTGGACAAGGCGCAGGGCACGGGCGGCAACTTCGCCTTCTACCTGTCCGTGCCGCCGAAGTTCTTCCCCAAGGTCGTCCAGCAGCTCAAGAAGCACGGACTCGCCGACCAGAAGGAGGGCTCCTGGCGGCGTGCCGTCATCGAGAAGCCCTTCGGCCACGACCTGAGGAGCGCACAGGAGCTCAACCAGATCGTGCACGACGTGTTCCCGCCCAACGAGGTCTTCCGGATCGACCACTACCTGGGCAAGGAGACGGTCCAGAACATCCTGGCACTGCGGTTCGCCAACACGATGTTCGAGCCGATCTGGAACAGGTCGTACGTCGACCACGTCCAGATCACGATGGCCGAGGACATCGGCATCGGCGGCCGGGCCGGCTACTACGACGGCATCGGCGCCGCCCGTGACGTCATCCAGAACCACCTGCTCCAGCTGCTGGCGCTGACCGCGATGGAGGAGCCCGGCTCCTTCCACCCGAAGGCCCTGGTCGCCGAGAAGCTCAAGGTGCTCACGGCGGTGGAACTGCCGGAGGACCTGGGCAAGCACACGGTGCGCGCCCAGTACGTGCACGCGTGGCAGGGCGGCGAGGAGGTCCCCGGGTACCTCGACGAGGACGGCATCGACCCCAAGTCGAAGACCGACACCTACGCCGCGATCAAGCTGACGATCAACAACCGCCGCTGGGCGGGCGTGCCGTTCTACC
The DNA here is from genome assembly GCF_040611955.1 of Streptomyces sp. NPDC006510. Lineage (NCBI taxonomy): Bacteria > Bacillati > Actinomycetota > Actinomycetes > Kitasatosporales > Streptomycetaceae > Streptomyces > Streptomyces sp. NPDC006510. The sequence goes on from NZ_JBEXPH010000172.1 coordinate 5,948, forward strand.
TCCGTACCGGAAAGCGGCTCGGCCGCCGGGTCACGGAGATCGCGGTCGTCTTCAAGCGGGCCCCGTATCTGCCCTTCGAGTCCGGCGCCACCGAGGAGCTGGGCGGCAACGCACTGGTCATCCGGGTCCAGCCGGACGAGGGCGTGACCGTGCGGTTCGGCTCCAAGGTGCCCGGCACCTCGATGGAGGTCCGGGACGTCACGATGGACTTCGCGTACGGCGAGTCCTTCACGGAGTCCAGCCCGGAGGCCTACGAGCGGCTCATCCTCGATGTGCTGCTCGGCGACGCCAACCTCTTCCCCCGGCACCAGGAGGTCGAGCTCTCCTGGAACATCCTCGACCCGATCGAGCAGTACTGGGACAAGCACGGCAAGCCCGCCCAGTACCCGGCGGGCACCTGGGGTCCGGCCGAGGCCGACGAGATGCTCGCACGAGACGGACGGAGCTGGCGCCGGCCATGAAGATCGATCTCACGGAGACCACTTCCAGCAAGATCAACCAGGCGCTGGTCTCGGCCCGCCGCGCCATCGGTACCCCGGCCATCGGCATGGTGCTCACCCTGGTCATCGTCACCGACGAGGAGAACGCGTACGACGCGCTCAAGTCGGCCGGTGACGCCTCGCGCGAGCATCCCTCGCGGATCATCGCGGTGATCAAGCGGGTCAGCCGCTCGCCGCGCAGCCGCCGGGACGCCAGGCTCGACGCCGAGGTGCGGGTCGGTTCCGACGCGGGCACCGGCGAGACGGTCGTACTGCGTCTCCACGGCGAGCTGGTCAACCACGCCCAGTCGGTGGTCCTGCCGCTGCTGCTGCCGGACGCCCCGGTCGTGGTCTGGTGGCCCGAGGACGCACCCGCCGACCCGGCGAAGGACCCGCTGGGCGCGCTCGCCCAGCGCCGGATCACGGACGCGTACTCGGCGGAGGACCCGGGCAAGGAGCTGGCGGCGCGCGCCGACTCGTACACCCCGGGCGACACCGATCTGGCCTGGGCCCGCATCACGCCGTGGCGTTCGATGCTGGCGGCCGCGCTCGACCAGCAGCACGTCGAGCTCGTCTCGGCGACGGTCGAGGGCGAGTCCGAGAACCCCAGCTGCGAGCTGCTCGCCATGTGGCTCGCGGACCGGCTCAAGGTGCCGGTGGAGCGGACCGTCTCGGCCGGCCCCGGTCTGACGGCCGTGCGGATGGAGACCAAGAACGGCGTCATCGTCCTGGATCGTCCCGACGGTTCGCTGGCCACGCTCTCGATGCAGGGCCAGCCGGACCGTGCGGTGGCGCTCAAGCGGCGGGACACCGCCGAGCTGCTTGCCGAGGAGCTGCGCCGTCTGGACCCGGACAACACCTACGAGGCGACGGTGAAGTTCGGCGTGGCGAAGCTCGGCGGACCGGCGGAGCCGAAGCCGGCCGAGCCCGCGGCGGCCGCCGCCCCGGCCGCCGTGAAGAAGACCGCGGCCAAGAAGGCGGCGTCCAAGTGAGTGCCCCCCAACTCGTCGTGCACCGCGACAAGGAGCTGATGGCTCAGGCCGCCGCGGCCCGGCTGATCACGAGGATCGTGGACGCCCAGGCCGCACGCGGGTACGCCTCGGTGGTCCTCACCGGCGGGCGCAACGGCAACGGTCTGCTGGCCGCGCTCGCCGCCGCGCCCGCCCGGGACGCGATCGACTGGTCGCGGCTCGATCTGTGGTGGGGCGACGAGCGGTTCCTGCCGGAGGGCGACCCGGAGCGCAATGTCACGCAGGCCCGCGAGGTCCTGCTGGACTCGGTGAAGCTGGACCCGTCCCGGGTGCACGCGATGCCCGCTTCGGACGGCCCGTTCGGCAACGACGCCGACGCGGCGGCGGCCGCGTACGCCGAGGAGCTGGCCGCCGCGGCCGGTCCCGAGAACCACGGCCCGGTACCGACGTTCGATGTGCTGATGCTGGGCGTCGGCCCGGACACGCATGTCGCGTCGCTCTTCCCGGAGCTGCCCGCGGTACGGGAGACCGAGCGCACCGTCGTCGGTGTGCACGGCGCCCCCAAGCCGCCGCCCACCCGTGTCTCGCTCACGCTGCCCGCGATCCGGGCGGCGCGCGAGGTGTGGCTGCTCGCCGCGGGCGAGGACAAGGCGGAGGCCGCGGAGATCGCGCTCTCGGGTGCCGGGGAGATCCAGGCCCCGGCGGCCGGTGCGTACGGACGCAGCCGCACCCTGTGGCTGATGGACGCGGCGGCGGCCTCCCGGCTGCCGCGCGCGCTGTATCCGCCCGCCTCACCCTGACGGACCGTCAGCATGGTTGCGCACGGGCCCGGTTCGCTCCTCGGAGCGGCCGGGCCCGTTGCGTGGAAGGCGTGACAGACTCGGGCCATGGTGCGGATCGGAACCCTGGTGATGGGCGCGTCGGACGTACGGCGCGCGGCTGCGTTCTGGAAGGCGGCGCTCGGCTACGTGGAGCGTGGGCCGTCGACGGACGACTGGGTGGTGCTGGTCCCGCCCGAGGGGCCCGGCGCCGGGCTGGCCCTCGGGCGCAGCGGTACACCGGTGCAGGAGGTCCCCCGGGTCCACCTCGATCTGTACACGGAGGAGCAGGACGCCGAGGTGGACCGGCTGATCGCACTCGGCGCGGTACGGGTCGACTGGGATCTGTACCCGGAGGACCCGGACTTCGTGGTGCTGGCGGACCCCGAGGGGAACAGGTTCTGCGTCATCGACACGACGCACGGCTGACCGGCGGTCACCCGGTGGGCGGGACGCGCTCCAGGAAGGGCTCCAGCAGGCCGGGAACGGCCTCGGAGGCGAAGTCGAGGCCCTCGCCCGCATCCGTGTCGTACGCCGTGTAGGCACCCGCTCCGGCGGCCGTCGTGGCGGTGACGCTCAGCACCCCGGCCCGCCGCTGGAAGTACGTCTGCCGGACCGTCCAGCCGATGACTCCGGCCCGCTCCAGCGCGGCGGTCGAGCGCCTGACGCTGCCGGACCTCACCACCAGGTAGTCGCCGCTGATGGCGTGCCCGAGCCCGCGGTAGGCGTCCCGGGCCAGGAACATCCCGGCCGGCAGCCCCACGACGGCACAGGCGAGCGCGATCCAGAGCAGTACGGGCGTCAGCAGCACGCCCAGGAGAGCCAGGACCAGCACCGGGGCCGCGACGGCCCGGAGCGCCCGGCGCAGCCTGCGGCCGCGGGCCGCGAGGGGGTGCCCGGTCAGCGGGGCGCCGGTCGGGGACGTGGTCTCGCGCAGCACATCGGCGGCCACCGCGTCGGCGACGGTCCTGGGCGCGGCGGGCAGCAGGGTGTTGTGGCCGCCGTGCTGTTCCTCGTCGTCCTTGGCGAGCCCGGTGGTGATCGCGTCGACCCGGGCCGCGCCGAAGGTCCGGATGCCGAGCGGTTCGACGAGTTCGACCCCGCGCAGCCGCCGCTCCTCGATGGAGACGGAGCGGGAGGTCAGCAGTCCGCGCCGGATGTGCAGGGTGCCGCCGGGTTCGCGCTCCAGCCGGTAGTTCCACCACATCTCGACCCACAGGCCGAGCGCGCCCACCACACCGGCGAGCACCGCGGCGAGGGCGAGGACCACGATCATGGCGGGCAGCGCGGTGTCCCGGAAGCGGTCCCCGATCCACTCGATGACCTGCCCCTGCGCCCCGAACCAGTCGCTGACCTGCATCACCGCGCCGGCCGCCGCACCGCCGAGCGCGGGGGCGACGAAGGAGACCGGTGCGTAGCGGATCCAGCGCGGGTCGAGGGCGGCGAGCTGGCCCTCGCGATGGGTGCCCGGGGTGCCGGTGGCCGTACGTTCCAGCAGTTCGCGGCGGAGCCGTTCGCCCTCGGGTCTGGGGACCGGGTCGAGTTCCAGGGTGGAGTCGTTGCCGGAGTGCTCGCCGGTGCCGATGCGGACGGTGACCAGGCCGAGCGCCCGTTGCAGCAGATGGGCGGTGAGGTCGACGCTGCGGATGCGCTCCCGGGCCAGTGAGCGCTTCTTGACCAGGAGCAGCCCGGTGTGCAGCTCGACCCGTTCGGCACCGACGCGGTAGCGGGTGCGGCGCCACCGTACGTGGTCGCCGGCCGCCGCGGAGCCGATCAGCAGGATCGAGCCGGCCAGGACCCAGGCGACCGCGGTCCCGAAGCCGAACCGTCCGGACAGGCCGAGCGTGGTGGGCACGGCCGCACCGGCGGCCACCCCGGCCGTGACGAGCGCGCTGACCAGGACGGTGCGCCGGTCCAGCCGCCGCCAGTCGGCGGTGGTGGCGATGCCGGGGCCGTCGGCGCCGTGCTCGTCGCCCGCCGCGGCCGGGTGGACGTTGGCCCCGGCGCTCATGTGGCGTCCCCGGGGGTGCCCTGGGTGATCCGGGTCAGCCGCTCGGCCAGCCCTGCCGCCGTTTCGTGGTCGAGGCCCTCGATCCGTACCGCGCCCTTGGCCGACGCGGTGGTGACGGTGACCGTGGCGAGCCGGTAGAGCTGTTCGAGCGGTCCACGCACGGTGTCCACGGTCTGGATCCGGGACATCGGGGCGATCCGCCACTCCTGCCTGAAGACCCCGGTCCTGACGTACACCGCTTCGTCGGTGACCTCCCAGCGGTGGGTACGGAACCACCAGACGGGGAGGAGGACGGCGCAGCCGGCGCCGAGGACCGCGAGGACCGCGGCGGGCAGCAGCAGCCAGAACCGGGCGGGCTCGATGAGCACGCCCAGCACGGCCAGCACGGCCACCGGGGCAGCGGTCAGCAGCAGCCACTGGGCCCGCCACCACCCCACGGCCCTCGGATCCAGCGTGTTGTTCGGCGGCCGCAGCCGCACCGTCCCCTCCCCCGTCGTCATCCTGCTCAGCGTCCCCGGCGGGCGCGGTACGCGTCGACGAGCGCGGCGGTCGAGCTGTCCAGCTGCTCGCCCCCCTTGCCCCCGGTGAGCACCGGCTCGATCTTCTTGGCGAGGACCTTGCCGAGTTCGACACCCCACTGGTCGAAGGAGTCGATGTTCCAGACGGCGCCCTGGACGAAGACCTTGTGCTCGTACAGCGCGATCAGCTGGCCGAGTACCGACGGGGTCAGCCGGTCGGCGAGGATCGTCGTCGTCGGGTGGTTGCCCCGGAAGGTCTTGTGCGGCACCAGTTCCTCGGCGACGCCTTCGGCACGGACCTCGTCCGGCGTCTTGCCGAAGGCCAGCGCCTGGGTCTGGGCGAAGAAGTTGGCCATCAGCAGATCGTGCTGGGCGACCAGACCGGGCAGCAGGTCGGCGACCGGCTCGGCGAAGCCGATGAAGTCGGCCGGGATGACCTTGGTGCCCTGGTGGATCAGCTGGTAGTAGGCGTGCTGTCCGTTGGTGCCGGGGGTGCCCCAGACGACCGGTCCGGTCTGCCAGTCGACCGGGTTGCCGTCCCGGTCCACGGACTTGCCGTTGGACTCCATGTCCAGCTGCTGCAAGTACGCGGTGAACTTGGACAGATAGTGGCTGTACGGCAGCACGGCGTGCGACTGGGCGTCGAAGAACGCGCCGTACCAGACGCCCAACAGGCCCAGCAGCAGCGGGACGTTCTCCTCGGCGGGGGCGGTGCGGAAATGCTCGTCGACGAGGTGGAAGCCGTCGAGCATCTCGCGGAACCGGTCCGGGCCGATGGCGATCATCAGCGAGAGACCGATGGCGGAGTCGTACGAGTAACGGCCGCCGACCCAGTCCCAGAACTCGAACATGTTCGCGGTGTCGATGCCGAAGTCCGCGACTTTCGCGGCGTTCGTGGACAGTGCCACGAAGTGCTTGGCGACCGCCTCCTGACCGGCGTTCAGACCGGTCAGCAGCCAGTTGCGGGCGGAGGTGGCGTTGGTGATGGTCTCGATCGTGGTGAAGGTCTTCGACGCGATGACGAAGAGCGTCTCGGCCGGGTCGAGATCGCGCACCGCCTCGTGAAGGTCGGCACCGTCGACGTTCGACACGAAGCGGACGGTGAGTTCGCGGTCCGTGAAGGAGCGCAGCACCTCGTACGCCATGGCGGGGCCGAGGTCGGAACCGCCGATGCCGATGTTGACGACGTTCTTGATGCGCCTGCCGGTGTGGCCGGTCCACTCCCCCGACCTGATGCGGTCGGAGAACGCCGCCATCCTGTCGAGCACGGCGTGCACACCCGGCACCACGTTCTCGCCGTCGACCTCGATCACCGCGTCGCGCGGGGCACGCAGCGCGGTGTGCAGGACGGCGCGGTCCTCGGTGGTGTTGATCTTCTCGCCGCGGAACATCGCGTCCCGCAGCCCGGCCACGCCGGTGGCCGCGGCGAGCTCGCGCAGCAGTCGCAGTGTCTCGTCGGTGACCAGGTGCTTGGAGTAGTCGACGTACAGATCGCCGACGCTCAGGGTGTATCCGGTGCCGCGCTGCGGATCGTCCGCGAAGAGCTGCCGCAGATGGGTCGTCCCGAGCTGCTCGCGGTGCTTGCCCAGAGCGGTCCACTCGGGCGTCTGGTTGAGCCTGGTTCGGCTTCGTGTGTTCATCCCGGATATCAGCCCAATTCTTCTCGTGCCTGCAGATGCCCCGCTGCACCTCCAACCTAATTGATCAGAAGGGCGGACGAGGCAATGGAGACCTGCGGCACGGCAAATGCAGTCCGGCCGGACACCCAGTGGGTGCCCGGCCGGTGAACTTCTAGATTTCGCCCCGGAGTTTCGCCAGGGCCTCGGCGAGGATGGCCTCGCCGTCCGCGTCGCTGCGCCGCTCCCGTACGTACGCGAGGTGCGTCTTGTACGGCTCGGTGCGCGGCGGGTCCGGCGGGCTGTCCCGGTCCTGGCCGGCCGGGAAGCCGCAGCGCGGGCAGTCCCAAGTCTCCGGTACCTGCGCGTCACTGGCGAAGCTCGGCTGCGTCTCGTGCCCGTTCGAGCACCAGAAGGAGATGCGGAGACGCGGCGCGGACTCGCCGCGCTCGGCCTCCCCCATCGGCCCCGCTCCGACCCGGCTTCCCCGGATCGCGTTGCCACTTGCCACGGTCGTAACTCCCTGCGTGATGGTGCTCGAAGATGCCCCAGTCTACGTAAGGCCCAACGCGCGTCCAGTGAAAGGAGTTACACCGTCACCGGGAATCGCGTACGACGGGTCAGTTGTCCAGCTTGATCAGCAGACCAAGCACAACAATGCACGCGAACCATGCCAGACCGACGACCACGGTGATCCGGTCGAGGTTCCGCTCGGCGACCGAGGAGCCGCCGACCGACGACTGCATGCCGCCACCGAACATGTCGGAGAGGCCGCCGCCCTTTCCCTTGTGCATCAGCACCAGCAGCATCAGCAGCAGGCTGAAGACGATCAGGGCGATCTCGAACGCCAAAATCACGGCTGGTCCCTACTTTCCGGAATTCCTCTGGACTGCATATGCGAACAACGGGGGCCGGGAGGCTACACCCTCCACGGCCCCCGCAAGGGTACGACGGATCCGCGCTACCGCATACTCACTGGTCGCGGAAGCGGACGATCTTGACGAACTCGTCGGCGTCCAGCGCGGCGCCGCCGACCAGCGCGCCGTCCACGTCGGGCTGCGCCATGATCGCGGCGACATTGCCGGACTTCACCGAGCCGCCGTACTGGATGCGGACCGCGTCCGCAAGCTCCTGCGAGTACAGCTCGGCCAGCCGGCCGCGGATCGCACCGCAGACCTCCTGGGCGTCCTCGGGGGTGGCGACCTCGCCGGTGCCGATGGCCCAGACCGGCTCGTACGCGATCACGATGGACTCGGCCTGCTCGGCCGGGACGTCCTTCAGACCGCCGTCGAGCTGCGCGAGGGTGTAGGAGACCTGGTCACCGGCCTTGCGGACGTCCAGGCCCTCGCCGACGCAGAGGATCGGGGTCAGGCCGTGCTTGTACGCGGCCTTCACCTTGGCGTTGCAGATCTCGTCGGTCTCGCCGTGGTACTGGCGGCGCTCGCTGTGGCCGACGGCGACGTAGGTGCACCGCAGCTTGGTGAGCATCGAGCCGGAGATCTCACCGGTGTACGCGCCGGAGTCGTGCGCCGAGACGTCCTGGGCGCCGTACTTGATCTTCAGCTTGTCGCCCTCGACCAGGGTCTGCACGGAGCGCAGGTCGGTGAAGGGCGGCAGGACGGCGACCTCGACGGCTTCGTAGTCCTTGTCGGTCAGCGCGAAGCCGAGCTTCTGGGTGTGTGCGATGGCCTCAAGGTGGTTGAGGTTCATCTTCCAGTTGCCCGCCATCAGCGGGGTGCGAGTGGTCATGAAAGGTCAGTCCTCCAGTGCTGCGAGGCCGGGGAGCGTCTTGCCCTCAAGGTATTCGAGGCTGGCACCGCCACCGGTCGAGATGTGTCCGAATGCGTTCTCGTCGAAGCCCAGGGTGCGGACGGCCGCGGCGGAGTCGCCACCGCCGACGACACTGAAGCCCGAGGAGTCGACGAGGGCCTGGGCGACGGCCCGGGTGCCCTCGGCGTAGTCGGGGTGCTCGAAGACGCCCATCGGGCCGTTCCAGAAGACGGTGGCGGCGTCGGCGAGCTTCGAGGCGTACAGCTGGTTGGTCTCGGGGCCGTTGTCCAGGCCCATGAAACCAGCCGGCATGGCGTCCGCGGGCACCGTGCGGTGCTCGGTCGGGGCCTTGGACTTGAGGTCCGGGAACTGCCCGGAGACCACGACGTCGACGGGGAGCACGAACTCCACGCCCTTGTCCTCGGCGCGCTTGAGGTACTCCAGCACCGCCGGGATCTGGTCCTCCTGGAGGAGCGAGCTGCCGACCTCGTGGCCCTGGGCCTTGAGGAAGGTGTACGCCATGCCGCCGCCGATCAGGATGCGGTCGGCGCGCTCCAGGAGGTGGTCGATGACACCGAGCTTGTCGGAGACCTTGGAGCCGCCGAGCACCACGGCGTACGGGCGCTCGACGTTCTCGGTGAGCTTCTTCAGGACGCCGACCTCGGTGGCGATCAGGTCACCCGCGGCGTGCGGCAGCCGGGCCGGGAGGTCGAAGACCGAGGCGTGCTTGCGGTGCACGGCTCCGAAGCCGTCGCCCACGTACAGATCGGCGAGTTCGGCGAGCCGGTCGGCGAACGCACCGCGCTCGGCGTCGTCCTTGGACGTCTCACCGGGGTTGAAGCGGAGGTTCTCCAGGACGGCGACCCGGCCGTCGGTGAGCGCGGCGACCGTGGCGCGGGCGGACTCGCCGACCGTGTCGGTCGCGAAGGCCACGTCGGCACCGATGAGTTCACCGAGGCGGGCGGCGGCGGGCGCCAGGGAGAAGGCGGGGTCCGGAGCGCCCTTGGGACGGCCCAGGTGCGAGGCGACGACGACCCGTGCGCCGGCCGCGACGAGCTTCTCCACGGTCGGCTGGACGGCGCGGATCCGGCCGTCGTCGGTGATGGTGGTGCCGCTCAGCGGCACATTGAGGTCGGCGCGGACGAATACGCGCTTGCCGGTGACCCCTTCGGCGATCAGTTCGTCAATCGTCTTCATCTTGCTGGACTCCTTGGAGGGCGGGAGAGCATGCGACGGGGCTCGAACGGCGCGGCGTTGCGCTGTTCGAGCCCCGTGCTCACATCGAAGTGCCTGCCGGTTCGACGGTCAGAGCTGGTTGCCGACGAAGACGGTCAGGTCGACGAGGCGGTTGGAGTAACCCCACTCATTGTCGTACCAGCCGAGGATCTTCACCGACTTGCCCTCCTGAACCATGGTCAGCGAGGAGTCGAAGGTGCAGGACGCCGGGTCGCTGACGATGTCCGAGGACACGATCGGGTCCTCGGTGTAGAACAGGATGCCCTTGAGGTCGCCGTCGTCGGCGGCCTTCTTGAACGCGGCGTTGACCTCGTCCTTGGTGACCTCGCGCTGGAGCTCGACGACCAGGTCGGTGGCCGAACCGGTCGGGACCGGGACGCGCATGGCGATGCCGTCCAGTTTGCCCTTCAGCTGCGGGAGGACCAGGGCGGTGGCCTTGGCGGCACCGGTGGTGGTCGGGATGATGTTCTCGGCGGCGGCGCGGGCGCGACGCAGGTCCGAGTGCGGGAAGTCCAGGATGCGCTGGTCGTTGGTGTACGCGTGGACCGTCGTCATGAGGCCCTTGACGATGCCGAAGTTCTCGTCCAGAACCTTGGCCATCGGTGCGACACAGTTGGTCGTGCAGGACGCGTTGGAGATGACGTGGTGGTTGGCCGCGTCGTACTTGTCCTGGTTGACGCCCATCACGATGGTGATGTCCTCGCCCTTGGCCGGAGCCGAGATGAGGACCTTCTTGGCGCCACCGGCGATGTGCTTCTCGGCGTCGGCCTTCTTCGTGAAGATGCCGGTCGACTCGATGACGATGTCGACGCCCAGCTCACCCCAGGGGATGTCGGCCGGGTTGCGCTCGGAGAGCACCTTGATCGTGTGACCATCGACGGTGATGGTGTCGGCGGTGTGGCTGACCTCTGCCTTCAGACGACCCAGAATGGTGTCGTACTTCAGCAGGTGGGCCGTGGTCGCGGTGTCACCCAGGTCGTTGACAGCCACAATCTCGATGTCCGCACCTTGCTCCAGCAGCGCGCGGAAGTAGTTACGACCGATGCGGCCAAAGCCGTTGATGCCTACGCGGATCGTCACGAACCGATCTCCTCGTTAGGTACGCGGGGTTTTCACCCCGGCGAGTTGTATGAGATGTCCCCGACCGCCTCCGACCCTACCTCTCCGACGGCCCCGGGGTGACATCGAGCGGGGCCGTAAGAACAGCCGAGGCCCGTACTCCTCGGCAGGAGTACGGGCCTTCCTCGGCAGGAGTACGGGCCTCCGGATACTCGGCCGCACATGCAGCAACGATTACGGAGCGTCAACAACCGGAGGAGCTCCGCTCGTCCCGGATCCGGCCGGATTCACCGCCCTCGCAGGTCAGCCCACCAGGCCGTCGGCGAGCTCCTCGCTGAGGGTGGATTCGGTGCCCGGGATACCCAGGTCCTGGGCCCGCTTGTCGGCCATCGCCAGCAGCCGGCGGATCCGGCCGGCGACCGCGTCCTTGGTCAGCGGCGGGTCGGCGAGCGCGCCCAGTTCCTCCAGGGATGCCTGCTTGTGCTCCATGCGCAGCCGTCCGGCCGCCGCGAGGTGCTCGGGCACCTCTTCGCCCAGGATCTCCAGCGCGCGTCCCACCCGGGCGCCCGCGGCGACCGCGGCCCGCGCGGAACGGCGCAGGTTGGCGTCGTCGAAGTTGGCGAGCCGGTTGGCCGTGGCGCGGACCTCGCGGCGCATCCGCCGCTCCTCCCAGGCCAGCACCGCGTCATGGGCGCCGAGCCGGGTGAGCACCGCGCCGATCGCGTCGCCGTCGCGGACGACGACCCGGTCCACCCCGCGCACCTCGCGGGCCTTGGCCGCGAT
>NZ_JBEXPH010000173.1:0-17170 GCF_040611955.1 Streptomyces sp. NPDC006510
CGCGAACGGCGCGCCGCGGCGGCGCAGTCACCGCCACCGCCGCTGCGCCGCGCGCCGCAACAGGCTGAGGAACTGGTACATCAGCCCGGACGAGACCGCGCCCGAGGGGCCGATGGGGGAGTACCACGGATACGCCTTCGCCGAGAGCAAGCCGCAGCCCGTCTTCCACGGCGAGGCGATGACCATCCGTGACGCCCCCGTCCTGCCGATCTGCGTGGCGGGCCTGCCTCCGGAGGAGAACCACACCATCTGGGGCACGATGATCTCCGCCGTCAGCCTGGACCTGCTGCGTTCCAGCGGTCTGCCCGTCGGGATGGCCTGGTGTCACCGTACGGCGACCACAGATCCCGGATTCCGTCGGTGCCGAGGCCGATCGGGACGCCGTGCTCGCGCATCCCGCGCCGGGGTGGCGGCGCGGTGCGGTGCGGACCGGGGCCACGGTCGCCCAGAAGGCACCGGCCTCCGCGCAGGCTCTGCTGCCGGTTCGCCGCGAACTCGCCCAGGGCGAAGCCGTGCGAGACCGTCACCTTGCCCTGCTGCCCCGTACGCAGGGCCCGGTCGACGATGGGCCCGCCGCACCCCAGGGGCGGACGTTCGTCAGTATCACCCGATCCATGCAGTAACGGTATACCAAATGCCTCGGTGTCAGTCGGCCGGATGGTGGGGGCCGGCCTCGCGCCGACGTACGAAGGCGAGCGGCAGCGTGACGAGGGAGAGCACGGCCGTGGCCATGAGTGCCAGGGAGAACGAGGCGCCCGTCGCGAGGTAGCCGACGAGGAGGGCGCCCAGTCCCGTTCCGGCGTCGAACCCGATGTTCCACACGGCGCTCGCGACACCGCTGGACCGGCGGTCGACGGCGGCGAAGGCATCCACCAGGGTCAGGTTCTGGAGTCCGCCGTAGCTGACCCCGACCAGGGCCGTCCCGGCCAGCAGCGGAACCACCCCGGTCGCCTCCGGCGTGGTCACCGCCCACGCCGTCAGGGTGAGCCCGACGGCCGTGACGATCACGAGGGGCCAGAGGAACGGGCGGGTGCCGTACCGGTCGGCCAGTGCCCCGAACCGCCACCGGGCAACGGCCGCCGTTCCCGTCAGGAGCAGCAGCCCCGCCAGCGTCGCGGTGGGGTCGCTGCTCATCTGCGGCGCGAAGGTGATCAGGGCGCCACCGGCCGTCGTGGCGCCGAGCAGGAGCAGCATCGGCGGGATCAGCGGAAGGTACGCGGTGCGCCCGCCCTCCGAGGTGTCGCGGCGGGGCGGGTCCTCGGTCCCGGCCGGGTGCTCGTGCAGCCGACGGGCGAGGCGCAGCGCGGGCAGTACGCCGAGCAGGGGCAGCGCGCCGACGGCGAACACGACCTCGAAGCCGAGGTTCTCCGCGGCCCAGGGCGCGGTCGAGACCAGGATGAACTGAGGCCCGGCGATCGCCAGACCGTAGGCGCCGACCGCCTTCCCGCGCCGGGCCGGCTCGACGAGTTCGGCGACGGCGGTGGCGCCGCAGACCGTGAGCACCCCGAACCCGAGTCCGCGCACCGCGGCGAGGGCGAGCACCGCGCCGAGGTGCGCGGTCAGCAGGTGCAGGAGCGCGGGGGTGCCGAGCAGGACCATCCCGCAGACCAGGGTGGTACGCCAGCCGAGATGGCGTATCGCCGTCGGGACCAGGGTCTGGGCGAGCACGGTGCAGAGCATCAGGACCGCGTTGACCGAACCGGCGCCGGCGGCATCGGCCCCGCCGTCCACCGCCCAGAGCGGCGCGGTGGGCAGCAGCACCGCGAACCCCGAGAATCCCGTGGCCGTCAGGAGCAGCAGCGCGGGCATGCCCGGTGCGTTCCAGACCGTTTCCCGCGCGGCGCTGTCCGCCGTTGCGTTCCTCACTGGCTCATGCCTCCGTGGCGCCGTAGACGGACCGGCCGTCGCGGCCGGTCGGCATGCGAAGGAGGGCCGCAGCGGGGCCGTCCACTGTGGCGTAAATGGTATACCGAATACGGCGAGGCTGTTAGCCTGGCGCCATGAGCACAGTGAACGAGCCTCAGACTCCCACAGCGGAGGACCGCGAGTTCCTCCGCCGTTGCGTCGACCTCGCGCGCGAGGCGCTCACGGCCGGTGACGAGCCGTTCGGCTCGCTCCTGGTGGACGAGCGCGGCACGGTCCGCTTCGAGGACCGCAACAGGGTCAAGGACGGCGACGCGACCCGCCACCCGGAGTTCGAGATCGCACGCTGGGCGGCCGAGAACCTGTCCCCGCAGGAGCGGCGTACGAGCGTCGTCTACACATCCGGTGAGCACTGCCCGATGTGCAGCGCGGCCCACGCCTGGGTCGGCCTGGGCCGCGTCGTGTACGCGTCGAGCAGCGAACAACTCGTGGCGTGGCGCCGGAGTTGGGGATTCGACGCGGGGCCGGTCGCGGCCCTCCCCATCAACGCCGTCGCTCCGGGCATCCCGGTGGCAGGCCCCGAGGCGTCGCTCGCCGACGAGATCCGCGCGCTGCACGCCCGGATGTCGGGCGTCTAAGACTTCCTGTTCGGGTCGAGCCCCGCGGATCAGGGTCGGTCAGACCCTGATCCGTGTCGGCGAAGTCCCGCCCGGCCCGGGGCAGGCGTCATCAGGAACGCGGGCCCTCGGACCGGTCCTCGCGCGCCGCCTTCTTCTCCTTGATGCGCACCGCTTCCTTCCGGACCTCCGCCTGAGTGACGCGTTCCTGCTGGAGCCAGTCGGGGGCTTCCTTCTTCAGCGCCTCGATCTGCTCCGTCGTGAGGGCTTCGGTGATTCCGCCCCGGGCGAGACCCGAGATCGAGACACCCAGCTTCGCGGCGACCACCGGCCGGGGGTGCGGGCCGTTGCGTCGCAGCTCCTGCAGCCACTCGGGCGGATCGGCCTGCAGTGCGTTCAGTTCGGTGCGCGAGACGACACCCTCCTGGAACTCGGCGGGGGTGGCCTCTAGGTACACACCCAGCTTCTTTGCCGCGGTTGCGGGCTTCATCGTCTGGGCGGTCTTGTGCGACGTCATGCCGACAAGGGTATCGAGCATGTGCGCTACCTCTGACCAGGGCCGGTAACCTGGCGGAGTGACAAGCTCGGAAGAAACCCCTTCGTTCCGGCTCGCGTATGTCCCGGGGGTGACACCCGGAAAGTGGGTGCGGATCTGGAACGAGCGGCTGCCCGACGTCCCGCTGACCCTCGTGGGGGTGTCGGCCGCCGAGGCGTCCGACGCGCTGCGGGGACGTGAGGCCGACGCCGGTCTCGTACGGCTGCCGATCGACCGGACGGCCCTCAGCGCCATTCCCCTCTACACCGAGACGACGGTGGTCGTGGTCCCGAAGGACCACGTCATGGCGACGGTCGACGAGGTCTCCGCCGAGGACCTGGCCGATGACATCGTGCTGCACCCCCTCGACGACACCCTCGACTGGGAGGACCGCCCGGGGCGGCCCGCCAACGAGCGTCCCGCCACCACGGCGGACGCCGTCGAGCTGGTGGCGGCGGGGGTGGGGCTGCTCGTCGTACCGCAGTCGCTGGCCCGCCTGCACCACCGCAAGGACCTCACGTACCGGCCGGTGCCGGACGCCCCCGAATCCCGTGTCGCGCTGTCGTGGCTGGAGGACGAGACCACCGATCTGGTGGAGGAGTTCATCGGGATCGTGCGCGGGCGGACCGTCAACAGCACGAGGGGCCGCCCCAAGCCCCCGGCGCAGCCGAAGAGCAAGCGCGCCGACGCGGGCGCGGCGCGGCGGAAGCCCGCAGCGGGAAAGGCGACCGGCCAGTCGGGCGGCAGGTCGGCCGGCAAATCGGGCGGGAAGAGCACCCGGGCCGGTTCCGGCGGCGCCAGGGCCGCCAAACGCGGCAAGCCCCGCCGCCGTTCGTAGCGCGCGCTCCGTACAACCCTTTTGTGTCACGCGCGGTCGAACGGGCCGACGGCGACGGGTACGCGGACGTGGCGATCGGCGCGTCCGGCGAGGACATCGGCGCGGTGGCGGACGCGGGAGCGGTATGGGTGCTGCGGGGCGCGGCGGACGGACTGACCGCCACGGGCGCCGGGCCATGCGACCAGAACTCCGCACGGGTGCCCGGCACAGCCAAGAAGGGCGACCGCCGGGGCGGCCAGGTCGGGCTGACCGACCCGAACCGGGACGCCGCTACGGCCTGCTGGCCTCCGCACCCGGTCAGAACACCGGCTCGGTGTGGTGTGGGTGCCCTCGGCCGGCCGGGCCGGGGTCACGGCCGGCGGCTCGTGGACCTAGGGCGGGGGCTCGCTGCACGCTCCGTCGCTGGACGCGGCGTACGGGGCCGCGATCGACGAGTGGCCGGGGCCAGGCGCACCGAGGACCGCCCGGTGCGCCTGCCGTGCCCGCCGCACGGCCCGGGGCTCAGCTCCTGCGCCGTACCTTCGGTTCCGGTACGAGACGTACGACGCCGTTGAGCAGATGGTCGACCAGGTCGTGCGAGGGCTTGTCGGTGAGGTTGGTGAGCAGCCGGGCCAGGGTGTTGAGCAGGAAGGGCGACCCCATGACGTAACGGTTGAGGACCGGCTGGAATCCGGAACGGCTGAAGACCAGGTCGGCGGCCGTGTTGCCGAGGCGGTAGTAGCGGCCCCAGCGGCGGTTCATCTCGACCGGGTAGCCGTGCAGCACCTGCTCGCGCCTCGGTCCCCGGGGCAGGGCCAGAGCCAGCGTCGCGGTCTCGGCGGCGACCTCACCGGCCTCCATGGCCTGGCCGATGCCCTCGCCGTTCCAGGGGCTGATCATGCCTCCCGAGTCGCCGACGAGCAGCAGCCCGCGGGTGTAGAGGGGATGGCGGTTGAAGCCCAGCGGAAGGGCCGCGCTGCGGACGGGGCCCTCCGCGTTCTCCTCGCGCAGACCCCAGGACTCGGGGGTACGGGCCAGCCACTCGTCCAACGTGGCGCGCAGGTCCGCCTTTCCGTGCCGCCGGTGCGGCAGCGCGCCGAGACCGACGTTGACGCGGCCGTCGCCCATGGGGAAGATCCAGCCGTATCCGGGCAGGTAGTGATCGCTCCCGGGGAACCGGAGGTCGGCCCACAGCTCCAGATACTCCTCCGTGGAGCGCTCGGGGCTGCGGTAGTAGCGGCGGGCGGCCGTCGCGATCTGCCTGCTCCGGTCCCGTTGCAGGCCCATGGCGAGGGCGAGGCGGGCGGAGGCGCCGTCGGCGGCGATCACGATCGGTGCGTGGAAGGCCAGGGGCTCCTTCGACCCGGTCGTGGCGGTGACACCGGTGATGCGGCCGGCCCGGTCGGTCAGCGGCTGGGTAACCTTCACACCGCTGCGCAGCCGTGCCCCGGCGGCGACGGCGTGCCGGGCGAGGATGTCGTCGAAATCGTGCCGGCTGCGCGAGAGACCGAAGTCCGGATAACGGCCGAGCGCGGGCCAGTCGATGTGCACCTGATGGTCCCCGGCCACCCAGCGCATACCGCGCGAGCGGGCCCACCCCGGAGCCTTGATGTCGATGCCCATCCTGATGAGCTGTTGCACCGCACGCGGCGTCAGACCGTCCCCGCACACCTTCTCCCGGGGGAAGTGGGACTTCTCCAGCAGCAGGACATCGACGCCCGCCCTGGCGAGGTGGAAGGCCGCGGCCGATCCCGCGGGCCCTGCCCCCACCACGATCACCTGGGCTTCCTCGTCCGGGCCGTGGTCGGACCGAGCATCCGACTCGGACCGGTCTGGCGTCGTTTCCCGCATTGGGAACCCCTTCCTGGAGCCGGTGCCGTACCGGGGACGGCAGTCGTCCGCCTCATCATCGATCAAGGACGGCCGGTGCGTCCGCCGGTCCGGAAATCCGGCACCTTCCTGCGGGGACCCCAAGATGCGAAACATCTGAAACCATGGTATTTACCTTTGCCGACCAGTTGCTCGGGTGAAAGGGACTCTCTGATGGGGCTCGTCCGGTGAGTCGAAGTCCCTTGCCCGGTCCCGACTTGCGCCGCATGAGTTCCGTCGCCCCTTCCCGCCGACACCATCGCCTCCGCGTGCCGAGATCATCCTGATGGGCGTGGAGGAGCCGCAGTGCCTCATCCACGCCCCCAACGAGAGCGTCGACCCCACCGAGATCCAGCACATGGCCCACGTCGAGGCCCTCGTCCTGAGCCGGTACGCCGCCGCACGGCGGCGTTGAGCCACGCCGGACGGGCGCAGCCAGGGCTCCAGGTGGCACGCCGACCAGGTGGCGCAGGACCGCGAGCACCCGTCCGCCGCAGCGGGTGGCCCGCCGGTCGTCTCACTTCTGTGCGAAGACGATCCAGACCTGGCCCGGCGCGAACGTCATGCGCTCACCGTCCCGGGTGGTGAAGGAGGTCACGGCACCGGCCGCCGGCCGCGACCAACGGACGTCGTACTCCTTGCCGTTGCGCAGCACCACGGCGGAGCCCGAGCCCACGGTCTCGGTGTACGGGGATGTGCTGCCCCGCCGGTCCTTGTACAGGGAGGGGCGCACGGTCACGTACTGCACCACCACATCGGCCGCGCCGAGCCGGGCGCCTTCGGCCGTACGGGCCGGTGTGCCATCCATGGAAACGAGCCACTGACGCCGCTCGGCGGACCAGGTGAACGCGAAGCGCGCCGCCGGATACCGCACCGTGCGACCGGCGACGGGCCTGCCGCCCGGCACCGCGGCGGCGAACCGCAGCCCGATGTCCTCGGCCGCGTTCACACCGGTGGTGGCGTGCGGTGTCCGGCCGGGGCGCAGATAGAGGTTGTGCGGTGCCGCGCGGTCGCTCCTGCGGAAGTACGCGTTCGGATCCTTCTCGGGAGGCAGCGGGTCCAACGGGGCCGCCGCGATGGCCGGGAGGAGCTTGGCCTGGGCCCCGGAGAAGGCGAGCGTCGGCCGGTCGAACTGGCGGAGCAACTCCAGGTCCGTCTCCCGGGCGCTGCGCACCGGGCCGACCACGGGTGGCAGCCGGGACGAATAGGCGGCGAGTATGCGGCTGAGACCGGCCTCGACCTGCTCCACATAGACGATGTCCGCCCGGTCGAGCCCGGTCTGCGGGCGGGCAGGAGCGACGTTGTCGATCTTCACGGCGAGGACGTGGGCGCGCGCTCCGGCGGACGCGGGCGGAACGGGGCCGCTCGGTGAGGGGGCAGTTGTGCCGCCGCCCCGGCAGCCGGCCAGTGCCGCGACGAGCAGCGCCAGTACGACCGTCGGCGCCGCGGCCGGCCTCTTCGTCCCGGATGCGTGCATGACGGCCGCCCCTTCCGAGTCGGCCGACGCGACGCCACCGGCTACTGCCGCTCGCCGCGACGGCTCCCTGCCCATCATCACGCAGAAGGGCGCCCCGTGGCTTCCCGCGGGGCCGGACGGGCGGTCCTCGGCGGACGTACGGCGGTGTGCCGGCCCCCGCGCTCAGTACGGCAGCGGGCGGCCGGACGGGGTCCTCAGGTCCAGGGGCGGGGGCCGGGACGGCAGCTGCGGTCGTCGGACGATCCTGATGCGGCCCACTGCCACCACCCCCTGTCGGTCACCCGTCATATGCCCGGCGGGCGACCGGTTCATGCGGCTCCTCGGTGACTCTTCCCGGCCACCGGGTCGTCCTGGCTCCTTCGCCCCATCCTGCGTGCGGAGAAAGGGAAATGACGCACTGTCGGGAATGGAATGGAAAGGAACGGGAAGGCGCCATCTTCCCGTCGCACCGGGGACAGCGCGCCCACGCGCTCGCTATCCTTCCCGGCTATGAGCCATGAGCGTGGCACGGGCGGGGCAGCCGGCGGGGCTCGGCGGAGTGCCGGGTGACCGAGGGCATGGGCCCCGCGCCGGATGCCCGTACCGCGGAGGCGTGGCGGGCCTTCGGCGCCCGGTTGCGTCAGTGGCGCAGGCGTGCCGGGCTCACCCAGGCCCAGGTGGGCGCCCGCGTCGGATACGACCACACCGCCATCAGCAAACTGGAGCACGGCACCCGCAGGACACCGCTGCCGCTGGCCCGCAGGCTGGACGAACTGTTGTCGGCGGGTGGTGCCCTCCTCGTCGCCTGCGAGGCGGCGGAGGCCGCGGGCGCCGGCGCCACCGACGGGGAGAGCGCGGCAGCACGCACCGCACCGGCCCCCGCACGGCAGGGCCCGCTCCCCGGGGAGCCCGCGGGAGGCGCCCTGCTCGGGATGCTGCCGCCGGACACCGTCCTGCCCGTCCGCCTGCCCAGCTACGGGCTGATGTGCCCGGTGCACGGCCGGGACGGCTGCACCGTCCCCGTGCTCGCCGATGTCGTCGCCCTGCACTCGGCCTTCTGCTCTCTCGGCCCGGCCACCGTGGCGTGCCCCCCGCTGGACATCGACACGGTGCATGCCCTGACGGCGCTGCTCGCCGTCTGCCTGCGGGCCGACGAGGAGCGCGCCTGGCCCGGAGCGACCGTCGTGGTCGAGCGCACCCTGCACGCGATGCTCCGCTGGATGGCCCTGCCCGCGGCGCCCTACCAACGCCAACTCGCGCCACTGGCCGCCGAGTACGCACAGTCCGCCGGCTGCCTGCGACTGCTGTGGGGCCGCAACGCGACGGCGATGGCCTGGCTCGACCGGTCGCTGGTCTGGGCCGGATTGGCCGGTCATGTCGGAACGGAAGTCGCCGCGCTCAGCGACATGAGCACACTGGCGCGGCTGGAGGGCGACGGCCCGTCCGCCCTCGCCTACGGAGGCGCGATCCGGCAGGCGGCCGCCGGCCGGAACTGGGCGGGTGCGATGAGCGATCTGTACCTGGCGCGCGGGCACGCGGTACGCGGCGACGCGCGACAGACTCTGGGCCACATCGACCGTGCCTGGTCGCAGCTGGACCGGGTCGGCGAACAGGACGAGACGGAGGCGCCCTGGCTGTCCGTCGCCTCCGTGCGCCTGCGGGTGGAGTCCGGCGCCGCCGGGGCGCTGCGGGACCTCGCGGCGGCCACCGGGGACCGGCGGCTGGCGCTGCGCGCGGTGGCGGCGGCCCGTACCGCGCTGGGGCTGCTCCCGCCGGGGATGCATTCGGCGCGGATGCTGTTCCTGGTACGGATGGCGGACGCGCACGCCTGCGCCCAGGATCCGCAGGCGGCGATCGCCATCGCGGGACCGGTTCTGGACACCACCGAGGTCATCGGGTCGACACTGCTCGGACAGGAACTGCGCGGACTGCACAGCCGGTTGGCGGCCCGGCACGACGACCGGCCGGAGACCGACGACTTCACCCGCAGGCTGGCGGCCGTCGTCCGCTGAGACACCGGAGGCGGGACGTGTGTGCACACGCCCCGCCCCGGATGGCGCACTGACCGAGGATCAGCCGGCGTTCAGCGTCACGTCGTCCACGACGAAGCTGGTCTGCAGATAGGCGTCCTCATTGCTGGTGAATCCGAGCGTGACCGTCTGGCCGGCGAAGGCGCCGACGTCGAAGGTCTTCTCGACGTAGGTACTCGTGGCGTCCGTGTTGGAGTACGTCGCGAGCGTCTTGGTGCCCAGCTTCACGGTGAACGTGTCGTACGCGGTCGGGTCGCCCGCCGACTCGTCCGTGTCGGTGCGCAGATAGAACGACAGCTTGTAGGTCGAGCAGCCCGACGGAACGGTCAGCGACTGCGAGGCGGTGTCCGAGTGCGTGGATCCCCAGCCCCCGAGCCAGGCCGTGTACGCGCCCGTGTGGGCCGGCTTCTCCGACGTCCGGTTGTTGATCACACCGTCCGTCTGGCTCCATGGGGCGACGCCGTCCTCGAAGCCGCCGTTGACGACGACCTGCCGGGCCTGGCAGGTGCCGCCGCCACCGACGACGAGCGAGTACGTGGTGGCGTGGGTGGCCGTGCCGGTGCCGGTCACCGTGATGGTGTACGTGCCCGCCGCGGCCTGGGCCCCGGCGGAGACGGTCATCGTCGAGGAGGAGCCCGACTGCACGGACGCCGGGTCGAAGGAGACGGTGACGCCGCTCGGCGCACCGGAGGCCGTCAGTTTCACGGTCTGCGCGGAGCCGCCGGTCGTCGCGGTGGACACGCTCGCGGTGACCGAGCCGCCCGGCTGGACGTTGCCCGAGACCGGCTTCACCGAGACGGAGAAGTCGTCGGCCGGCGCGGTGGTGCCGACCGAGGTCTTCCATACGGTGTACGCGACACCGTCGGCGCTGCGGTCGAGCGCGGTCGCGTTGATGTTGGCCGTGGTGTCACAGGACGAGTGGTAGCAGGAGTCGTAGGAACGGCCCGCCGTGCCGCCCCACTTGGCGGCCTGCGCCGACGTCTTGGTGTCGCTGGCGCCGGTCGCGTAACCGGAAGTGGGGATGCCGCCCTGCTGGAAGGAGTAGTCGTCGGACCGGCCCTGGCCCTCGACGTTCTCCTCCGGCGCGAGGTTCAGCGAGTCCCAGTACTCCTTCATCGGCGCCGAGGCGGCCGAGTTGACGTTGTTGATGAAGTAGCCGCCGTTGGTCGAGGCCACCATGTCGAAGTTGTAGTACGCCTTGATGGCGCTGCGCTGGGCCGCGCTGAGCTGGCCGACGTAGTACTCGGAGCCCTGGAGCCCCTGCTCCTCGCCGTTCCACCAGGCGAACCGGACGTGCTTGGTCATGGTCGGGTTCCGCTGGGCGAGCGCGAGGGCGTTCTCCAGCAGGGTGGCCGAGCCCGAGCCGTTGTCGTTGATGCCGGGGCCGGCCGAGACGCCGTCCAGGTGGGCGCCGAACATGATCGTCTGGTCGGACGGGCCGCCCGGCCAGTCGGCGATCAGGTTGTTGCCGCGGTAGGTGCAGCTGGTGCAGGTCTGCTCGCTGACGGTGTAGCCGGCGGCCTGCAGCTTGCTCTTCACATAGGCGAGAGAGGCCGTGTAACCGGCGCTGCCGGCCCGGCGGTTGCCGCCGTTCTGGGTGGCGATGCTGTTCAGCTGCGTGAGGTGCGCCTGCACGTTGGCGACGCTGATGTCCGGTGCGCTGCCGCCCGGATTGCCGCCCCCGTTGTCGACGGTCAGGGTGTACTGCGCGGTGTGGCTCTGGGTGCCGTCACCCTTCACCGTGAAGGTGTACGCGCCGGGAGTGGCGTTCGAGGACGCCGACACCGTCATCGTCGAGGACGCCCCGGCCTGTATCGACGACGGGCTGAAGGTCGCGGTGACACCGCTCGGCAGGCCGCTTGCCGACAGGGCGACGGTCTGCGCACTCCCGGAGCTGACCGTGGTCCGCACCGTGGCGGTCACCGAACTGCCCGGCTTCACGGAGCCCGACCCCGGGTCCAGGGACATCGTGAAGTCGTTGTTGCCACTGGGCGTACAGCTCGGGTCGCCGCTCTGCGCGGGGACGCTGATGGCGTCCCAGGCGGCCTTGGTCCGGTCGAAGAGCACACAGCCCGGGTCGAGGTTCTTCGCGGCGGTCAGCGTGGCCGTGCGGTAGCGCTTGTAGGTCATCCCGCTCGTCTTCAGCAGCATGCCGCCGTAGAAGACCTTGCCGGCGCTCTGGATGCCGACTCCGGTGACCGACGAGCTGTTGCAGGTGGGACTGGACGGCTTGCCGCCGCCCGGATTCGACCCCTCGGCCAGCAGATAGAACCAGTGGTTCAGCGGACCGGCCGCGGCGTGCTCCTCGGTGTTGGGTATCGAGGAGCTGTAGCAGTTCGGGTCGCCGATCTGCCCCGGGTTGTACATGATCCGGATCGGCCCGTTGCCGACCAGGTCGATCTTCTCGCCGACGGTGTAGTCCGGGTCGTCGTACGGGGCCGGCTCATTGGTGTACGCCTCGGTCAGGGCGCCCATGATGTCGCCGGTGGCCTCACCGAGACCGGACTCGTTGTTGGCACCGCCGGGCGTGAACTGGTCGATGCCGTGGCCGAACTCATGGCCCACCACGTCCATCGCGCCGATCCACTGGTTGGCGTTGTTGTGGCCGATGGAGACCGAGGAGCCGTCCCAGTAGGCGTTGACGTCGTTCAGCCCGACTGTGACCGGCCAGCTGCCGCCGTTGCCGTTGTGCCCGTTGCGGCCCAGCCAGTCCTTGAGCATGTTCCACTCGTGCTGCGCCGCCCACATGACGTCGACGCAGCCGGTCTCCTTGCTGGAGGCGTTGCCGGTGCCCCAGGAGTCGCTCGACTTGGTGAAGACACTGCCCGTGCTGTAGTCGGCGCAGCTCAGCCCGGGCCGGTTCGGGTCGCGCAGCGAGTAGCTGCCGCCCGACGAGGTGGTGTCGATGGCCAGCGGTGACGGACCGTTCCACTGGCTGTTGCCGGTGCCCGCCTTGACGTCGTCGTAGCTGTCGATCACCTTGCCGCTGCCCGCGTCGACGAAGACATGCAGTCGGCTGGGGGCCTTGGCGGTGCGTCCGGTGAGTACCGTCTCCCACGCCAGCCGGGAGGACTTCTCCGTGGCGCGGACCACGAGGCGGCGCGATTCCACCCGCTGTACCGTGCGGAGCTTCTTGCGGGCGGTGGTCTCGGCCGCCCGGGCGGAAACGGTCGGCGTGGTCGGTACGTTGATCCGCCGGGACACCGCGGACTGGGTGCCGCGGACCCGGCCCTCGGAGTCGGCCACCACGACGGCGTCCCCGCCGACGACCGGCAGGCCGCGGTAGGTGCGCTGGTACGCGACGGAGTACAGACCCTTGACCCAAGGGGTCACCATCTGTCGCTCGTACCGCTCTTCGGGCCCCTTGGCCAGGGTGTCGAGGCCGCTGGCGGCTGCCCGGTCGGCCGCGGACACGGCTGCCGAGAGCGCGGAGGGGGCGGGCGGGGACGGCTCGGCGGATGCCGCCTGCCCGCCGGTGACGACCAGCATTCCGGCGAGGACGGCCAGGGTCGTCCCGGCCGTCATCGGTCTGAGTTTCATCGAGGCTCCTTGATTCGGGGGGCCTCGATCACGGTCAGCCGCGTACGATGACGCACTTGCCCCGGCCTTCGTCGGCCGCCCGCGCCCCGGTGTCCGTGATCGAGCGACCGAACACTCACATGTCGTCATGGACTCGTCAACGAACTGCGAGGGGTGCCGGGGGACTTGGCAAGTTTGGTCAAGCCGGAGTTGGTGGGATCGCACAACGGCGGTGGTGCGTGGAGTGGTTACTCCAGTCCGGAGATCGTGAACACCGTTCGCGCGTGTCCGCGGTCGATGCGGTCGGCCAACTGCCGCAGTGCCGTCGCCCCGCACCGCAGCGTTCCGCGCTCCACGCAGCCCCGGGCGTCCTCGTCCAGCCGGTGCCACAGCGCCGGATTCGCGAGGAACACCGCCGGGTCGACCTCGATCCGGCACCCGTCGGCGTCCCGGAGCACCAGCCGCTGGGCGACGCCGTCCGACCAGCGCGCCGACACGAGCCGGTCGGTGCGCACGGTCCGCTCGCGCAACAGACCCCGGCAGGAGAGCCACCCGGCACCCGCGCGGACCCGTGGCGGCACCAGGACCGCACCCAACAGGGCGGCCAGCCCCGTCCACAACAGGGCGCGCGGCCAGGTGAGATGACCGGCCGCCGCGTCGACGGCCAGCAGCAGCCCGAGCAGCGCGACGGCGCAGTGGACCGCGAAGCGCAGGTCCGCGGCCCAGCCGTGGTCGTGGGCGGTCGTGTCGCGGGGAGGCTTGCCCCGGCCGATGCGGCGGCCGGGCGCGCCCCGGATGATGCGGCGTTCCATGGTGGTGACGCTAGGCAATCCGGCCGGTGCGACGGGCCTTTGTTGACGAAGCGCTGACGTCGCGGTGGAGGGTCCTGACGGTTGCTTGACGGGGTCAGTCCTCGTCGTCGTCCTGCTCGTCCTGTTCGCCCTGGGCCGGCTGCTCAGGTGCGGACGAGGGGCCGGACGGCTCGGGTTCGGTGGTCGCGGTCGAGCCGGTGTCCGGGGTGGCCGAACCGGAGTCCGGGGAGAACAGGGTCATCCCCAGGTACACGGCCGCGATGAAGGCGACCGTACCGGCGATGGCACTCGCCACCCTGGGCCGGCGTCTGATCGCCTCCCGAGCGCCGGCGAGCCGCTGGACGGGCGCGGTCCGTTCCGCCGGGCGCCGTCGTCGGCCACCGGACTGCGGCATCCGATACGTCGTCACGCCGCCCTGCTCGGCGGTCCCGGCCGTCGGCGCGGGGGCGTACCCGGGAGCGGCTGCCGGGGTGCGCGGCAGGCCCGTCCCGGCCGGAGGGGTTGCGGAGGCGGGCGGAACACTGGTCATCGCGGGGGGAGGAGCGGGCGCGTACATCGGCAGCGGCTCCGGCTGACCGCGCCAGGCATCGCTCTGGAACCACTCGGCGACCTGCTGGGCGCCGGGCCGGTCCTCGGGCTGCTTCGCGAGCAGCCCGAGCAGATAGGAGTCGAAGGCGGGGGACAGGTCGACGCCCCGCTGTCTGAGCGGCACGGGCGGCGTATCGACATGTTGATAGAGCGTGGCGGTCGCCGTGTCCGAGCGGAACGGCGGCTCCCCCAGCAGGAGTTGGTAGATCACACAGCCGAGGGAGTACATGTCGGACGCCGCACCGGCCGTATGGCCCAGGGCACGCTCCGGGGCGAGATAGAGACTGGTGCCGACGATCTGTCCCGTGGTCGTCAGCGCGGCGGAGGGGTCGTCGACGAACTGGGCGATGCCGAAGTCGCCGATCTTGACGGAGCCCTCGGCGTCCAGCATCAGGTTCCCGGGCTTGATGTCGCGGTGCACGATGCCCTGACGGTGGGCGGCGGCGAGCCCCGCGGCCGCCTGCCCGGCGATCCGGGCGACCTGTCCGGCGCCGAGCCGCTCCTCGGCCGCGAGCAGATCGCCCAGGCTCCGGCCCTCGACGAGCTCCATCACCAGGTAGAAGCGGTCCTCCCAGGACCCGAAGTCGAACACGGCCACCAGATGAGGGTGGCTCAGCCGGGCCGCGGTCTGCGCCTCCAGCCGGAACCGGGCGGTGGCCGACTCGTCCGCGTGGTCGCCCAGCAGCAGCTTCACGGCGACCGCTCTGCCGAGCACTTCGTCCGCGGCACGCCACACCTCACCCATGCCGCCACGGCCGATGGGGGATATCAACCGGTACCGACCAGCTACCAGCACCTGTGCACCAATCTCGAATTGTGGGCCGCTTCTGCTGCCACGGCGGCGACCCGACGGGGATCGGGGCGAGGTGGGGGGCGCGCGGCAAGATCAGGATATCGGGCCGCCGGACCCCGCGGTCCCGTGGAGCCGCCCCGGACCGCGAGCTCCGCCGGCCGCGGCTCTCTCACCAGGTGTCGACGAACGGACGGAGGCCGCCGGTCGCGGCGGCCGGGGCGGCGTCATCCGGTGACCGGCCGTCCAGCGCGGAGAGGATCCAGGCCCGGGAGTCCGCAGGTTCGATCACCGCGTCGTTCGCCGCGTCGATCTCCAGCGCCGCCGCCGTGTTGACCGCCTTGCCGTGCTCGTACAGCTCGGCGACCCGCTCGCGTTCCCCGGGGTCCTCGATCGCCGCGAGTTCCTTGCGGTAGCCGAGCCGCACGGCGCCCCCCAGCCCCATCCCGCCCAGTTCTGCCCGTGCCCGGCACCGACTTCATGGTCGTCGACTTCGCCACCGGTGAGCCGCTGCCGCTCGGCGAACGCGGCGGGATCGTCGTGCGCGGCCAGCTCCACCCTGACCGCCGCCGCCCTGCACGGCTGGGCGGTGACGGCGATGGCCGTATAAGGTCCCCGGGATCGAGCTGGTCGAAGCCTTCCCGATGACCGCCACCGGCAAGATCAGGAAGACGGATCTCGCCGAGCGGGCGAGGGCCGGGATCCTGACGCCGGGAACAGCCAGTCGTAAGCCGCCTGCGCCGTGAACTCGCCCTGCCCGCCCCGGAAGAGAAGCCCGGCCGACCCGAAGGCCGGATCGCAGGCCGTCGCGGCCACATAGGGAATCGCGATGCAGCGCATGCCCGCCGCATGCGCTGCGGCCGCGCCCGGGGCGGAGTCCTCCAGCACCACACAGTCGGCGGGCGCCACCCCCAGCCGCCGGGCCGCCTCCAGGAACACATCCGGTTCCGGCTTGCCGTGCGCCACCTCTTCGGCGGAGACGTACGTGGTGAGACAGGCGTCGAGTCCCGTGCCCTCCAGCACCGCCTCGATCGCCGCCCGCGACGAACCCGACGCCACCGCCATGGCGACGCCCTCCCGATGCAGCCGCTCCACGAACTCCCGCATCTGGGGAAAGACTTCGGTCGACGACCTGGCCAGTTCCAGATACCGGACGTCCTGGCCCGCCACCAGTTCGTCGACGGACGTCTCGATCCCGTACCTGTAGCGCAGGGCCGCCAACGTCTCGTGGACACCGATGCCGATGAACGCGAGGTGTTCGGCCCAGGTGAAGCCGGGCACGCCGTGCTCCGCCAGCAGGCGGCGTGCCGCCTCGTAGTAGTTCGGCTCGCTGTCCACCAGCGTGGCGTCGAGATCGAAGACGACGGTCGGTACGGGGAGATGCGGAGAGCTCATGACGCCAAGCATGCCAAGCCGGTGATCACTTCCGGCCCCCCACCGCCGTACGGCCGACGGATTCGACGAGCGGAAGCAGCCGGTGCGGCACCCGTTCCCGCAGTGCCACCTCGGTACGCGTCCTGACCACTCCGGGCAACTGGATCAGCCGCTGGATCACATCCTCCAGGTGCCCGTTGTCACGGGCCACCACCCGCGCCAGCAGATCCCCGCCGCCCGTGGTCGAGAAGGCCTCGACGATCTCGGGCACCGCGGCGAGCGCCTCACCGACCTCGTCGAGATGGCCCTGGGTCACTTCGAGATGGACGAAGGCCAGCACCGGGTGGCCCAGCGCCGCGGGGGACAGGACCGGACCGGTACCGGTGATCACACCGTCCCGCTCCAGCCGGTCGATACGGGCCTGGAGGGTGCCCCGGGCGATGGAGAGGATGCGCGCGTACTCACGGACGCTGGTACGCGGTTGCTCGATGAGCAACCGGAGGATACGGGTGTCGAGGGCGTCCACCGCCATGGTCCGCTGGCCTCTTCCTGGTACGACGATCCGGGCTGTGACTGTACCAACGGCACAGCACAGGCCCTGCCGAAGCGGAGCGGCCGTGCCCCGGCCAGGTGTCATACCTGTAGTCCCTGAGAGCTACGGAAAAGGTTCACACCCCGGTGGGACGCCGACTACGGGCCGCCCTCCATAGCTTCTGTACCGAAGCGCCGAAGCCACCAGGTACGGGAGGAACAACCCGCCATGCCGTCCCATCCGCGCAGCTCCCGCCTGCGCCGCGGCCTGCTCGCCGCACTGGTGGCCGCCTCGGTGGCCGTGCCGGTCTCGGGGGCGGCGAGCCCCGCGGCCGTACCCGCGCCCGCCCCGGAGACCGGCACGGCCAC
>NZ_JBEXPH010000174.1:0-17045 GCF_040611955.1 Streptomyces sp. NPDC006510
CCGCCCGGCCGTCCGGGCGCCCGGCGCCGAAGCCCTCGGAGGTCTTCCCGCCCCGCCGCCGTCCGGCGCCGCCCCCGCAGCAGCGCGCGGCGGGGTAGCGGAGGGGCGGCGCGGAGGTTCCTGCCGGCCTCGCTACTCTGGACGGCATGGACTACGTATCCGCGCTCGTGCCCCCCGTGGTGATGGCCGTCTTCTTCATCGGCCTCGTCGTGACGATCGTCAAGAGCCAGGGCGGTCCCAACAAGGCCAAGGAGGACGCGGCCGTGGATCTGGCGGTCGGCCGCGCCGAGTCGGTCCAGCAGGCCCCGCGGACCGACGGCGCCTGAACCCGGCGCTCCGCAGTACACGAAGGGCGCACGACTCCCGAGGAGTCGTGCGCCCTTTTGGCGCGCAAATAAACCGGTCATTCCCGGCATCTGGCACTAAAGTGACATTGTGCCCCGCCAATTGGGAGATCTGGAAGACGCCGTGATGACACGGGTCTGGCAATGGAACCGTCCGGTCACCGTGCGGGAAGTCCTTGAGGACCTTCAGCAGGAACGCTCCATCGCCTACACCACCGTCATGACGGTAATGGACAATCTCCATCAGAAGGGCTGGGTGCGCAGGGAAGTCGACGGCCGCGCATATAGATATACGGCGGTCTCCACCCGCGCCGCCTACTCGGCCGCACTGATGAACGAAGCATGGTCGCGCAGCGACAACCCCGCGGCCGCTCTTGTGGCCTTCTTCGGCATGATGTCCGCCGAGCAGCGCGAGGCCCTCCAGGACGCCATGCGGATCGTTCTGCCCAACCTCTCCGGGGCCCCCGAGCCTCCGTCCGGCGAACCGGCCGATGAACCCACCGATGCGGCGAACGGTGAAGCGGCCGAAGATCCGGCCGATGGGGCGGGCCCGGAGGCCGGGCGATAGCGTCGGGGGTATGTCCTCAGAGCTTCCGCATGCCGATTCCCGTACCGAACCGCCGGCCATAAACACGGCCATCACGGTCCGCCGAGCCAGGACCAGCGATGTGGCATCGGTCCGTCGTCTCCTCGACGGGTACGTACGTGAAGGCATCCTGCTCGACAAAGCGACCGTGACGCTTTACGAGGACATCCAGGAGTTCTGGATCGCGGAACGCGACGAGGACGCCCGTGTCATCGGCTGCGGCGCACTGCACGTGATGTGGGAAGACCTCGCCGAAGTGCGTACTCTCGCCGTCGATCACAGCATCAGGGGTGCCGGAGTCGGCCATCACGTGCTGGACAAGTTGTTGCAGACCGCCCGCTGGCTGGGTGTGCGGCGGGTTTTCTGTCTCACCTTCGAAGTCGACTTCTTCGCGAAGCACGGCTTCGTGGAGATCGGAGAGACACCGGTCGACGGAGATGTCTACAGCGAGCTGCTGCGTTCCTATGACGAGGGTGTAGCAGAGTTCCTGGGTCTCGAACGAGTGAAGCCGAACACCTTGGGCAACAGCCGGATGCTTCTGCATCTGTGACTGCCATCTGTGGCCGCCACAAGAAGCCGGAACCCTATGTCCGAATCGCGCATGTTTCCCGTCTTCCCGGGATCCTGAACCTCTCCCGGGGGTTTGTGTTTTCCGGGGAAAAGCGGTTTCCTTTCCGCGTACTGCATTTTCGATGAAAGGGAATCCAGTGGCACAGAAGGTTCAGGTCCTTCTTGTCGATGACCTCGACGGCGGCGAGGCGGACGAGACGGTCACGTTCGCTCTCGATGGCAAGACGTACGAGATTGACCTCACGACGAGCAACGCGGACAAGCTCCGTGGTCTTCTTGAGCCGTACACCAAGGGTGGTCGGCGTACGGGTGGCCGCGCGGCGGCCGGCCGTGGCAAGGGCCGCGCCGTTACGGGTGGCAACAAGGACACCGCCGAGATCCGTAAGTGGGCCCGCGAGAACGGCCACAATGTGAATGACCGTGGCCGTGTTCCCGCGGAGATCCGCGAAGCTTACGAGAAGGCCAACGGCTGAGCTGTCGACCCATCCGTCGACGGCCCCGTTCGGGCACGCAACAACCGGGCCCGGTGGCATTCCGTCGCCACCGCGTCCACCAGCCGTACGAGATCGGGAGCACCCCCACCCCTGCTCCCGAGGCCGGCGAGGGCCGGGAATTCCGACCCTTCCTCGTGTCGTAGCCCGGGGGGCCGCAGCCATGCAGCGGTCCCCGGCCGGCCCGCCATCCGTCCGGGCGGCACCGGCGCGGTGATCCGGCCGCCCGCACCGAGGGCGGTCAGCGAGAGGGCGACGCCTCCCCACTCCAGCCAGTCGAGCAGTCCGGGCAGCTCGTCGGCGCTTCCCGCCGCGACCAGCAGGCTCATCCGCGCGCCCGACAGCGCCACGGGCCCGGTGCGGTCCAGCCGCCGCAGCGCCGCGTGGCCGACGGCCGCGGGAACCTGGAGCACGTCGAACCGCAGCCCGGTCAGCAACCGCACCGGCGCGGTGCCCGCCGTCGCCCAGCCGAGCTCGCGTTCGTACCACTGCGCCCAGCGGGCGCAGTCGCCGCTCTCCCGCTCACCGGTGACCGACGGTGCGGGGGGCGGGACGGTGATGGCCATGCCGGAAGAACGGCCCGGAAGCCTCCAGGGTTACGCAGAGTCCGTGAGCGGATGCGCAATGTGTCCGAGATGGGGGTGTAGGGGCACTTTCGGGAGCGCGAATATGTTCGCCCGTAGCGGAGGGAACCGGCGCGCGCCGCATGGACTGTCTGTAATTGCGGGTAAGACATCCCTAGTGGGGAGGGGCGACACGCAGGTTCGGGCATCTCACGTTCGCCATCGGCGTACTGGCGAAAGGGGTATCTGCCTGGTCTGCGGGAACATCGTCTCGCACCATCGGGTTGGACAAGTTGTCGGCGTTCGGGGCAGGAGGCCAAGGACGGTGTCGGCAGTTGGAATGAGCGGTCCCCGCTTGCGGGACTAAGCTGCGGAAGGACAGGGAGGGGACCGACCCCTTACTGCCTGACCGCTCTGAGGAGCGATTAACGATGTTCGAGAGGTTCACCGACCGCGCGCGGCGGGTTGTCGTCCTGGCTCAGGAAGAAGCCCGGATGCTCAACCACAACTACATCGGCACCGAGCACATCCTCCTGGGCCTTATCCACGAGGGTGAGGGTGTCGCCGCTAAGGCCCTGGAGAGCCTCGGGATTTCGCTCGAGGCGGTCCGCCAGCAGGTGGAGGAGATCATCGGCCAGGGCCAGCAGGCCCCGTCCGGGCACATCCCCTTCACGCCCCGGGCCAAGAAGGTCCTGGAGCTGTCGCTCCGCGAGGCCCTCCAGCTCGGCCACAACTACATCGGCACCGAGCACATCCTGCTCGGCCTGATCCGCGAGGGCGAGGGCGTCGCCGCCCAGGTCCTCGTGAAGCTGGGCGCCGACCTGAACCGGGTGCGGCAGCAGGTCATCCAGCTGCTCTCCGGGTACTCGGGCAGCAAGGAGGCGGCGACCGCGGGCGGCCCCGCGGAAGGCACGCCCTCCACGTCCCTGGTGCTCGACCAGTTCGGCCGGAATCTCACCCAGGCCGCTCGCGAATCCAAGCTCGACCCGGTCATCGGGCGCGAGAAGGAGATCGAGCGGGTCATGCAGGTGCTGTCCCGTCGCACCAAGAACAACCCGGTCCTCATCGGCGAGCCCGGCGTCGGCAAGACGGCGGTCGTCGAAGGGCTGGCGCAGGCCATCGTCAAGGGCGAGGTGCCCGAGACCCTCAAGGACAAGCACCTCTACACCCTCGACCTCGGCGCGCTGGTCGCCGGCTCCCGCTACCGCGGTGACTTCGAGGAGCGCCTGAAGAAGGTCCTCAAGGAGATCCGCACCCGCGGCGACATCATCCTGTTCATCGACGAGCTCCACACCCTCGTGGGTGCGGGTGCCGCCGAGGGCGCGATCGACGCCGCCAGCATCCTCAAGCCGATGCTGGCCCGCGGTGAGCTGCAGACCATCGGTGCCACCACGCTCGACGAGTACCGCAAGCACCTGGAGAAGGACGCCGCTCTTGAGCGCCGCTTCCAGCCCATCCAGGTCGCGGAGCCGTCGCTGCCCCACACCATCGAGATCCTCAAGGGTCTGCGCGACCGCTACGAGGCCCACCACCGCGTCTCCATCACGGACGAGGCGCTGGTCCAGGCCGCGACGCTGGCCGACCGCTACATCTCGGACCGCTTCCTGCCGGACAAGGCGATCGACCTGATCGACGAGGCCGGTTCCCGGATGCGCATCCGCCGGATGACCGCGCCGCCGGACCTCCGCGAGTTCGACGAGAAGATCGCGGGCGTCCGCCGCGACAAGGAGTCGGCCATCGACTCCCAGGACTTCGAGAAGGCGGCTTCCCTCCGCGACAAGGAGAAGCAGCTGCTGGCGGCGAAGACCAAGCGCGAGAAGGAGTGGAAGGCCGGCGACATGGACGTCGTGGCCGAGGTCGACGGCGAGCTGATCGCCGAGGTCCTGGCCACCGCGACCGGCATCCCGGTCTTCAAGCTGACGGAGGAGGAGTCCTCCCGTCTGCTGCGCATGGAGGACGAGCTCCACAAGCGCGTCATCGGGCAGAAGGACGCCATCAAGGCCCTCTCGCAGGCGATCCGCCGTACGCGAGCCGGTCTGAAGGACCCGAAGCGCCCCGGTGGTTCGTTCATCTTCGCCGGCCCGTCCGGTGTCGGTAAGACGGAGCTCTCCAAGACGCTCGCCGAATTCCTCTTCGGTGACGAGGACGCGCTGATTTCCCTCGACATGTCGGAGTTCAGCGAGAAGCACACGGTTTCCCGCCTCTTCGGTTCTCCCCCCGGTTACGTGGGTTACGAAGAGGGCGGTCAGCTCACCGAGAAGGTGCGCCGCAAGCCGTTCTCCGTCGTCCTCTTCGACGAGGTCGAGAAGGCCCACCCCGATATCTTCAATTCCCTGCTCCAGATTCTGGAAGACGGTCGCCTGACCGACTCCCAGGGCCGGGTCGTGGACTTCAAGAACACGGTCATCATCATGACGACCAACCTCGGGACCCGGGACATCTCGAAGGGCTTCAACCTGGGCTTCGCCGCCCAGGGCGACGTCAAGACCGGCTACGAGCGGATGAAGAACAAGGTCAACGAGGAGCTCAAGCAGCACTTCCGGCCCGAGTTCCTCAACCGTGTCGACGACACGGTCGTCTTCCACCAGCTCAGCCAGGAAGACATCATCCAGATCGTCGACCTGATGATCGCCAAGGTGGACGAGCGCCTGAAGGACCGCGACATGGGCATCGAGCTCAGCGCGGACGCCAAGACGCTGCTCGCCAAGAAGGGCTACGACCCCGTGATGGGCGCCCGGCCGCTGCGCCGGACGATCCAGCGCGAGATCGAGGACATCCTCTCCGAGAAGATCCTCTTCGGTGAGCTGCGCCCCGGTCACATCGTGGTCGTCGGCACCGAGGGCGAGGGTGAGGAGAAGACGTTCACCTTCCGCGGCGAGGAGAAGTCGGCGCTGCCCGACGTCCCCCCGATCGAGCAGGCGGCAGGCGGCGCGGGCCCGAACATGTCGAAGGACGTGTGAGGACGCCCCCGAGCGCCTGAGCAATAACAGCAGGGGCTGCCCCGGAACCGTGCGAAACGGTCCGGGGCAGCCCCTTTTGCCGTACGGCGGTCAGCGGTACACGTCGAGGTCCTCGCCGCCCATGAGCGACGCGTGGCCGGTGACGGTCACCCGGCACCCGGGCATCGCCTGCAACGGCGACAGATCGATGTGCCTGACATGCGTGGGCGGGCTGAGCATCACCCACTTCAGGGCGGGGAAGACCCGGGGGATCTCTTCGAGCCCGAGCATGTCGGTGCCGGGGCGGAGAGACAGATGCTTGACGGAAGGAAGGGGCTGCTCGTCGCCGAACTCCGTCAGGGACGCCAGGGTCAGGGAGAGCCCGGACACCTGTGGTGCCCGCCGGAGAGCGGCGAGCAGTGGCCGGACCGGCGTGTCGGTGTCCAGGTCGAGCTCCTGCAGACGCGTCCAGCCGTCGAGCGAGTCGACCTCCAGCGAGACCGTCTGGGCGATGCTCAGTGAGTGCAGGCCGGGGTGGGCGGGCAAGCCGGGTCAGCCGCTCTGCCGTCACATGGCTGAGCCGCAGGGAGTGCAGTTCCTTCGAAGCCGTGGCGGCCAGCGCGGCGCCGGGGACATGGCTCATGTCCAGATCGAGCATCTTCAGCGCATGGAGTCCGGCGAGCGGACCGAGGTCGTGTACGGCCGGACAGATGCTCAGGGACAGGGCCGTGAGCCGCCCGGCGCAGTCCGCCAGGAACGAGAGGTCCGTCATGCAGGGGTTCTGCCGGAAGGACAGATCGGTCCAGGAGCTGTCGCGCAGGGCGGCGTGGAGTTCGGCGGAGGTGAAGCACCCGGTGATCAGCAGGTCCGTGACGGTCGGCAGGTGGTGCAGCGCCGCCAGCTTCTCCCGGGAGTCGACCCGCAGGATGTGGTGGGTCAGATCGAACGTGGCAAGGACCTGCCGGGCGTACTCCTGCACCGGGTATCTGTCCCAGTTCGCCCTGAACGGGTAGTTGGGATCCGGGTGGGCGAGCGCCCAGCGGCGGGCGTGCGGCACGGCCTCCGTCCCGCCGATCTCGTTGATCAGGTCGATGAAGGGGCGGGCCTCCTCCCTGGTGGGTACGCGGGCCGGGTCGGGCAGATGGGCCAGAGCGGCCGGACCGAGGCGGGCGAGCAGCCGTACGTCCCCGTCGTCCAGCGGCGGGAACAGCGCCTCGACGGCTGTGCGGACCCTGTCCCGTGTCGTCTCGTCCAGCCAGGTCGCGTGCTGCGCGCAGAGCGCGGCCAGCACCACGATCTCGTCCCGGGCGACGGTGTCGGCGGGGCCGGGCCGCAGATCCAGCAGCCCATTGACCAGTACGGGGTGTTCCCGGCGGCCGCAGTGGCCGGCCGACAGCAGGATGACGTCGTACCAGTGCTGGGCGCCGGCCCGGCCGAGCAGTTCGTTCAGCTGGTCGCCCTCGACGAACTCCTTCGCGGCGAGGAAGTCCTGGAAGGTGCGGTGGGCGAACTGGTAGACGTCGTCGGCGCGCTCCTGGAGGACTCCGCTGCGGTTCAGCAGATGGGTCAGGATCTCCTCGGCCGTGCCCTGGCCGCGCAGCCGTTCCATGCCCGGCAGGGCGCGTTCCAGTTGGCGCAGTGCGGCAGAGCGGTGGAGCTCCGACTGGCCGCCCCGCACCAGCCAGATCGCGATGCGCTGGAGGAGCTGGGCCTGCTCCTCCACGTTCATCGTGATGCCTTCGGGGGCCTCGATCCTGCGCTGCTTGTCGCGGTCGGCCGAGCAGCATGGTGAGGGCCGAGTCGTACAGGCTCCAGCGGGTCTCCGGCAGGATGCCCTGGCGGCGCCGGTGCAGGGCGCAGATCACGGCGCAGAGCAGCGGCGTACGGGCCAGATTGCGCAGCGCCCGGTTCTGGGCGAACTGCTGGACCAGATCCCGTTCCAGCCTGCCGAGCGTCTCGTGGTCGTCGTCGTCCAGCCGGGCGGCCCGGTGCCACGCGGCGACGAAGGCCTCGATGTCCTCGTCCCGCATCGGCAGCAGCCGCAGCTCCTCGAAGTCCTGGGACATCAGCCAGCCCGGCTCGACGGCCAGCGGGCGCACCGTGGCCACACAGCGGATGTCCGGGTACCGGTCGAGGAGGCGGGACAGCCACTGGTGCGCCTGCTCGCGGTCGTCCTGCGGGACCTCGTCCAGACCGTCGACCAGCAGCAGCGCCCGGCCGGACCCCAGCACCCGGCCGACCCAGCCCTCGGGGGCCTCGTCGATCACCAGCCGGGCCGCGTCGGGCAGTTGCGCGGGGGTGGGGAAGGTGCCGCCCTGGGCGCGCAGGGTGCGCAGCGGTACGACGAACGGGACCAGGCCGTTGAGCGCGGCCAGCTCCGGGCCCAGCGTGCCGGCCGAGGCGTGTGCGGCCAGCCACCACAGCAGTGTGGTCTTGCCGGCGCCCGCGTCGCCGCGCAGCAGTACCCGGGGGCGGTCGGGGAGCAGCGCGTCGATCCGCCGGGGCGGTTGGAGCTCCCGCGGACCGGGGGCGGAGGGATTCTGCTGGGCCTCCAGGCTCAGGTACGCGGTGTCCAGGTCCCACTCGGATTCGCGCCGGCCCAGCTCGTCCAGGCCGAAGATCTTCGTACGGCGGTACGCGGCCCCGAGCGCCGCCGCGTACTCCTCCTCGTACCGGGCGTCCCTGGGGAAGTGGCCGTGGACCCGCTCGTGGCGCAGTGCCGTGCCGGTCTGCCGGTAGACCAGCTCGAACGGCTGAGAGGCGATGAGCGGGGCGAGCGGTACGCATTCCACGCGTCGGCCGCCGCGCTGGCGGGGGATCTGCCGGGCGATGCCGATGAGGACGTTCCCGGCGAAGACCGGGCCGCCGGACATGCCCCGCAGGGACGGGGGATCCGATTCCCTTCCCGGGGGCGGCGGCGGGCCGTCCAGCTCGCAGACCAGCAGCCCGCGCAGATGTCCGGCCATCGGCAGGGCGGTGGCGGTGTACTGGTCGGCCTCCAGATGCCGCTCGGGGCGGTACCGCTGGATGTCGGGGAAACCGGTGATCTCGCACCCGGAGACCGCCTGCTCGGCGTGGAGGACGCCGAGCCGCACCGGGGCGACCGGGAGCACCGGGTCGGCGGCCAGCAGGAGGGCGGCGTCGAGGTCGTGGTCGACCCAGGCGACCGTCGCCGTCGCGTGGTCCGCCCGCTCGGGGTGGGCGATCGTGGCCCGGCTGCCGCCCCTGACCACATGGGCACAGGTCAGCACCAGCCGGTCGGTGAGCAGGGCGCCGCTGCCCTGGACCGTGCCGGCGCCGAGGACCACGACCGTGCGGGCCGCGGGTGTGGTGGGCGCGGTGCTCACGGCCGTGCCGTCCCGCGGCCGAAGTGCGCGGTGCTGCCCTGGTCGCCGTGGCCGATCTGCCAGGGCCCGCCGGTCGCGGCATCACGCGGTTTCAGGGTGAACGCGACCTTGTGTGTGCGGCCGGTCGCGCGGGAGGCGTCGGCGCCCGCTTCGACCACCCAGGCCTTGACCTTGCTTCCGCCCTTGATCTCCTTGCGGAGTTCGAGGGTGAACTCCATCTCGATGTCGCCGACCTCGAAGGCCACGGGGCGGCCGGTGGCGCGGCCCGCGGCCTCGATGAGCTGGTTGCGGATCGACTCGACGGCATCGGCGAGCTCGATGCCGTCCATGCCGCCGTTGTCCGCGGTGTCACTGGCCATGGTCCGTCCCCCCGGGGGTCGAGCTGGTCGTCGCGTCAGCCTAAGTGCTGTCCACAGGCCGAAGGTCCCGAAACGGACAGGCTTCGGGCTTGCCGGCGGTGACAAGGCGCACAGCCCGTTCCGGGCCTACTAGGGGTGGTAGGAGAGGGTGCCGTGATCGCTGCGGGGCCTTCGGCCCTGCGGTGCAGGGGGCTTTCGGTTCGGGAGGGGGCGAAGCCCGGATCGCCGGGATCTGTCCGATTCGAGCGGTTTGGGGCTGGGGTTAAACCTGCCCGGAGCAAGAGTTTCGACGGCTGCGGGTGAGGGTCGCGCCAAACCTGTGGCAGCGAATTCCCGAGGTGTCGGCTACGGCTTTTGTTCGTAGATGGGGTGTTTGAGCAACGGCGGGGGTGCGGGTTACCAAGGAATGGCCAGCCCGGCCGGAGCGCCGGGTCCAGTCATCTCCGGAGGTTCTCCGCTTATGTCGAAGCGCGTTTCGTTCCAGCACTCACGCCGCCCGTCCCTGTCCCGTGTCCGTGGCGCCGTCGTGGCAGCCGGCCTGGGGACGTCGATGGTTCTCGGTGCGGGTGCTGCGTTCGCGGTCGGCTCGGCGGACGCCCCGGATTCCGTGAACCTGGTCAGCACCGGCGCGGCCGAATCGGTCGCCCAGCAGGCGGCCGCGCAGGGCAAGGCCGCCGAGAAGGCCGCGGCCAAGAAGGCGGCGGCGGTCAAGAAGGCGGCTGCCGCGAAGAAGGCCGCCCTGAAGAAGGCCCACGGCTGGGAGGCCCCGGTGAGCCGCTACGAGCTGAGCGCGAGCTTCGGCAACGACGGCAGCCGCTGGGCCCACAAGCACTCCGGCCAGGACTTCGCCGTGCCGATCGGCACCAAGGTCGAGGCCGCGCACACCGGCGTCGTCGTGAAGGCCGGCCCCAACGGCGGCGGCGACGGTCCCGCGTACGGCAACGCCGTCGTGATCAAGCACGCCAACGGCACGTACTCGCAGTACGCCCACCTGTCGGAGATCGATGTGCGGATCGGCGAGGCCGTGAGGACGGGCGAGAAGATCGCGCTCTCCGGCAACACCGGCAACTCCAGCGGCCCGCACCTGCACTTCGAGATCCGGCACACCGCCGACTACGGCTCCGCGGTCAACCCGGTCAGCTTCCTGCACAAGGAGGGTGTGCGCGTCTGATCCGGACGCTCCCGCCCGCGCTACTCGGCGGACTCCTGGCCGTGTGCCCGGGTGACCAGTTCGAAGGCGACTTCGAGGACGGCCCTGCGCTTCTCCTCGGGGTCGCCTTCGAGGTCCTTGAGAGCGAACATGCCCGCGTGCGTCGCGAAGAGCGCGGTGAA
Source organism: Streptomyces sp. NPDC006510 (assembly GCF_040611955.1). NCBI lineage: Bacteria > Bacillati > Actinomycetota > Actinomycetes > Kitasatosporales > Streptomycetaceae > Streptomyces > Streptomyces sp. NPDC006510. Next base: position 10,532 of record NZ_JBEXPH010000174.1, read on the forward strand.
GCAGCGCACCTGGTCGGTCAGTGACGCGCCGGGTTCCTGGATCAGGTCGACGAGGGCGACGACGCGTTCCTTGATGGTCACCCCGATGCTCAGATCCCGTACGGCGGCCTGGTTCTCCTGCATGAAGCGGAACAGCGGAGCGGCGGCGATCAGCGCCTCGCTGTAGCGGCTGAGGATCTCCTTCTTCGTCTCCAGGGTGCGCGGCTGCTCCTTGCCCCAGGCGAGCAGCTCCTCGACCGGACGGTTGAGGTCGTCGAAGATGCTGACCAGGATGTCTTCCTTGGTCTTGAAGTGGTAGTACAGCGCGGCCTTGGTGACATCCAGCCGCTCGGAGATCTCGCGGAGCGAGGTCTTCTCGTAGCCCTGTTCGGCGAAGAGCTCCAGGGCGACGTCCTGAATGCGCTGGCGCGTGTTGCCACGGCGCTGCTGCGGCGTGCTCCCCATGAAGCTCTCCCTAAAAACTTACTTGACGCCCGGCTAGTTACGGGTCTACTTTCCCCAGTGTAGTTACTAGCCGGGCGGCAAGTAAGTGTCTGGCCCGCACAGGGGATCAGGGGAGTGGGGACCAATGTCCGATCTGAAGAAGGCGGCCGGCGGGAAGGCGGCCGGTGGCGACCGTCCAGCGGGTGAACCCGGGACGCGGCAGCGCAGCGTCCGGGTGGTGATGCTCGCCCTGATGATCACGATGCTGCTGGCCATGCTGGACAACCTGATCGTCGGCACGGCCATGCCGACGATCGTCGGTGACCTCGGCGGCCTGGAGCATCTCTCCTGGGTCGTCACCGCGTACACCCTGGCCACCGCGGCCTCCACCCCCATCTGGGGCAAGCTCGGCGACATGTACGGGCGCAAGGGCATCTTCCTCACGTCCATCGTGATCTTCCTGATCGGCTCGGTGCTGAGCGGAATGGCCCAGGACATGGGCCAGCTGATCGGCTTCCGGGCGGTCCAGGGACTCGGCGCGGGCGGCCTGATGGTCGGTGTCATGGCGATCATCGGCGACCTCGTCCCGCCCCGCGAGCGCGGCAAGTACCAGGGCATGATGGCCGGTGTCATGGCCATCGCCATGATCGGCGGACCGCTGGTCGGCGGCACGATCACCGACCACCTCGGCTGGCGCTGGAGCTTCTACATAAACCTGCCGCTGGGCGCGGTCGCCCTCGCCATGGTCACCGTCGTGCTGCACCTGCCGAAGCGGAAGGGCGCCCGGGCAAAGGTCGACTACCTCGGCGCGGGGCTGCTGACCCTCGGCATCACCGCCATCGTGCTGGTGACCACCTGGGGCGGTACGGAGTACGACTGGAACTCCGCCGTGATCATGGAGCTCATCGCGATCGGTGTCGCCTCGCTCGCCGGCTTCCTCTTCGTCGAGACGAAGGCCGCAGAACCGATCATTCCGCTGCATATCTTCCGCAACCGCAACTTCACCCTGATGTCCGTCGTCGGCTTCATGTCGGGCTTCGTGATGTTCGGTGCGGTGCTCTTCCTGCCCCTGTACCAGCAGTCCGTCCAGGGTGCTTCGGCGACCAACTCGGGTCTGCTGCTCCTGCCGATGCTGCTGTCGATGATGGTCGTCTCGCTCATCGCGGGACGGGTCACCACCAGCACCGGCAAGTACAAGGTCTTCCCCGTGGTGGGCTCCGTACTGATGGTGGCCGGTCTCTTCCTGCTCTCGCGGATGGACGTCGACACCACGCGGTTCACCTCCGGTGTCTACATGGCGGTGCTCGGCGCGGGCATGGGCTTCCTGATGCAGATCACGATGCTCGTCGCGCAGAACAGCGTGGAGATGAAGGACATGGGCGTCGCCTCCTCCGCGACGACCCTCTTCCGTACCCTCGGCAGCTCCTTCGGTGTCGCGATCATGGGCGCGCTGTTCACCGGGCGGGTGCAGGACGAGATGGTGGCCCGCGGCGGCGGGGCGGCCACGGCGAAGTCCGCGCAGCTGGACGCGGCGAGCCTGGCGAAGCTGCCGGAGGCGGCGCGTGAGGCCTACCAGTTCGCGGTGTCGTCCGGCACGCACATCGCGTTCCTGGTGGGCGCCTCGGTCGGTCTGATCGCCCTCATCGCCTCGGTCTTCGTCAAGGAGGTGCCGCTGCGCGGGGCGGGCCCGGAGGCCAAGTCGCCGGACGACGCACCGGCCACCGCCGTCAGGCAGGCCGAGGCCGTCTGATCCGGCGCGGTGTACGAAGGAGGCTCCCGGGGCGCGCCCCGGGAGCCTCCCGCCGTATCCGGCTCAGCGGCCGGACCGCCCGCGGCCGGACTTCGCGCCCTGCGCGTCCTCGCTGTCCGGGCCCCGCTGCTCGGCCACCTGGAGGATCGGGAAGCTGCCGGTGTTCGTCGGCGCGTGCTCGGGCAGCCACAGCACCGCGATCGCCCCGCCCGCGCCCTCTGCCGCCCCGTCCGGCGCGGCGTTGCGGAAGGTCAGCCGCGCCCCGAGGACCCGCGCCTGACCGGCGGCGATCGTCAGCCCGAGACCGTGCCCGTGTCCGGCACGGTCACTGCTTCCGGTACGGAACCGGCTCGGCCCCTCACGCAGCAGCGCCGCCGGGAACCCGGAACCGTGATCGCGGATCCGGACCACCCGGCCCTCGACCGTGACCTCCACCGGAGTCGCGCCGTGCTTGGCGGCGTTGCCCAGCAGATTGCCGAGGATGCGCTCCAGCCGGCGCGGATCGGTGTTGACCCAGGACTCGTGGACGACCCGCACCCGCACATCCGGGTCCAGCAGCGCGACCCGTCGGCTGACGAACTCCCCCAGCGCGATCTCCTGGAGCTCGGCCCGCTCCGAGGCACTGTCCAGCCGGGCCACCTCCAGCACGTCCTCGACGAGCGTGCGCATCGCCTGCGCCCGGTCCCGTACCAGCTCGGTGGGGCGGCCGGGCGGCAGCAGCTCGGCCGCCGTCAGCAGACCGGTCACCGGCGTACGCAGCTCGTGCGCGATGTCCGCGGTGACCCGGCGCTCCGCCTCGATCCGCGCGTTCAACGCGTCCGTCAGCGCGTCCACGGCACCGGCCAGCTCATCGGTCTCGTCCTGGACGACACCGCCGACGGCCTCCCGGACCCGTTCGTCCGTATTGCCCTGCGCGACCCTGCCCGCCGCGGCCGCCGCCTTGCGCAGCCGCCGCGACAGCTGTCCGCCGATCAGCACGCCCAGCGCACAGCCGCCGAACACCACCGAGACCGAGCCGATGATCAGCGCCCGGTCGAGATCGCGCATGATCGTGGAGTTGCGGCCCGTGAACCGGGTGTGCAGCGAGAGCACGTCGCCCTTGCCGACCGGCACGGCCGCCCACACATCGGGCACCCCCTTGCTGGACACCTCGACATGGGTGGCGCGCCGGTTCCGGCCGGTCTCCGTACGCAGGCTGCGCGGCATCGTGGGGTCGTTGAGCTTGGCGCCGAAGCGGGGGTCGGCCTTCTTCGTCTTCGTCGCCTCGTACAGCAGCTGTGCGTACGTCAGCCGCTCCAGCTGGACCTCGCGGGCGTTCTCCAGCATCGAGACCCGGGCCGCGTTGTGGACGACGAAGCTGAGCGCGACCGCGGTCAGTGCTCCGACCGCAGCGATCGCGATGCTGATCTTCCAGCGGACTCCCGTCCGCAGGGCGGGCCGCTTCACGGCCTGAGTTTGTAGCCGAAGCCGCGGACCGTCTCGATCCGGTCCTGGCCGATCTTGGTGCGCAGCCGCTGCACATGGACGTCCACGACCCGGGTGTCACCGCCCCACCCGTAGTCCCAGACCCGCTCCAGCAGCTTGTCGCGGGAGAGCACCGTGCCGGGCGCCGCGGAGAACTCCAGCAGCAGCCGCATCTCGGTCGGGGTCAGCGCCACCTGTGCGCCGCCGCGGTGCACCGCCATGCCCTCGGTGTCGACCTCCAGATCACCGAAGACCAGCACCCCGCCGACGGGCTGCGGCTCCGGCTCCGCGCTGCCCGGCCGGCCGCCCGTGGCATGGCCGAAGCGGCGCAGCACGGCCCGGATCCGGGCGACCAGGACCGCCCCGTCGAAGGGCTTGGTGACGTAGTCGTCCGCGCCGGCCTCCAGGCCGAGCACCACATCGATCGAGTCCGCGCGGGCCGACAGCATGATCACGGGCACGGTCGACTCGTCGCGGATACGACGGCAGAGGCTGACCCCGTCGAGCCCCGGCACCATCACATCGAGCAGAGCGATGTCGGGGCGGTCGGCCCGGAACGCTTCGAGGCCCGACAGACCGTCGGGCATGGCGGTGACCGCGAAGCCGTCGCGCTCCAGCGCCAGCTGGGTGGCCTCGCGGATGACGTCGTCGTCCTCGACGAACAGGACGTGGGTCTCGGCCATCAGACTGCTCTCAGTTCCCCGCCGGTTCGGCGGCCTCCGGAAGAGCCGCTCCGCCGCTGCCGACGGCTCGGTTGAAGTCGTTGTGCACCCGGTCGTGCTCGTTGAAGCGGTTACCCGACCAGCGGTAGGTGATGACTTCCTCGCCGGAGGGGTACGCGACCGAGTCCTTCTTCTCGTACACCTGGGTCGTCACCACCAGATCACCGCGGTCGATGGTGCCGTAGACCGCGGGCTGCTCGATGGCGAACACGTTCTGGTACGTGCCATTGCTCCGCGGGCGGTACACATAGGTGCCGACGCCCACCGAATCGCCGCAGGTCATCACGTTCACCACGACATCGGCCGAGGGGCCGCCGGTCATGGTGCCGTACGAGGTGTCCACCGGGTACTCGGAGCCGGTGCAGGGCTTCAGGTCCGTCCGGACCCGCTCGCTGACCTTCGGGTCCTGCTTGAGCAGCGGCACGGGGTCGATCCGGGATGCGGGCTTCGCGGAGGAGGACGGCCCGCTGCCGGGCGTGAGCTGGGCGACGGGCTGGGTCCCGGCCGGGCCCTCGTCCCGGGTGCCGGTGCCGCCGGTCGAGCAGCCGACGGCGAGCAGCCCGAAGGCGGCTAGGCCGACCAGGGTCGTGGCGCTCGCCGCCCAGCCGGTCAGGACCCGGCCACGCCCGACGGCGGCCTCGCGGCCGCCGTCGTCATCTCCACCACCGCGGTCGTCGCCGCCGCCGTCGCCGCTGGCTGTCAGGCCGCGCAACGCTCCCGCCCCCGTTCGTCCAAATGCCTGCCCGCCCGCGTCCGCGCACGTCCCGGAGCACGGTCGGCCGCCGCACGCCGCTCCTCGGCGCGCAGGGCCTCCCTGCTCGCCGCCTCACGGCTCTCCAGCTCCTGGCGCAGCCGTGCCAGCGCACGGTGCAGCGTGCTCTTCACCGTACCGGCCGACATGCCGAGCGCCGCAGCCGTCTCCTCGGTACTCATCTGCTCCCAGTGTCGCAGCACGACGACGCTGCGCTGCTTGGGAGCCAGTACGCCCAGCACATCCATCAGCAGTGCGCGGTCGGCGCGCTGCTCGGTGCCGTCCTCGACGCTCGCGTCGGGCAGCTGCTCGGTGGGGACCTCGTCCAGCTTGCGGGCCCGCCACCACTCGGTACGGGTGTTGATCATGACGCGGCGCAGATAGGCGTCGGCCAGGGACTTGTCGGCGATGCCGTCCCAGCGGCCGTACGTACGGGCCAGCGCGGTCTGGAGCAGGTCCTGCGCGTCCACGGGGTCGGGGACCAGCCGTCGCGCGCTGCGCAGCAGCGCGTCATGCCGAGTGCGTACGTAGTCCTCGAATTCGAGCACCTCGCCGTGCGCCATTCCAACCGCCTCCGTCCCCGTGGATCCCCGTAGAACCGCCGTCAGCCATCGTTCGGTCGGGCTGACGTCGAAGACGCTACGGAGCAGTTGTCACGGGGTTGTGCGGAGCAGCCATACGCCGACGCACGGCTGTCCATCGGTTGTGTAACAGCGGGGGAGCGGCACGGGTACGGAGCTCAGCTCAGCGGCAGCCGGTACTGCCCGCCGGCCAGCGGTTCGACCAGGCCGTCGGCGACCAGGCCGTCCAGTGCGCGGGCGCGTTGCACCGGTTCCTCCCACACCGCGTCCAGCGCCGACTGCGGCACCGGCGTCATGGCGTCGCGCAACACGGCGAGCAGCCGTCCGCGCACCTGCCGGTCGGTCCCGGCATAGGTCTGACCGCGGCGCGGGGGGCCCTGGTGGGCGGGCTTCCCGGCCAGCCGCCAGGCACACTGCCCGGCGATCGGGCACCGGGTGCAGTCCTCGTTCTTCGCGGTGCAGACGAGGGCCCCGAGCTCCATCGTCGCGGCGGCCCAGCGGGCCGCCCGTTCGTCGTCCTCGGGGAGCAGCGCGCGGGCGAGCTTGCGCTCGGCGGCGGTGGTCGCGTTCGGCGGGTACTGGATCCCGGTCGCGGCGCGGGCGAACACCCGGCGGACGTTCGTGTCGAGCACGGCATGCCGCTGCCCGTACGCGAACGAGGCCACGGCCGCCGCGGTGTACTCACCGATCCCGGGCAGGGCGAGCAACTGACCGTGCTCGCTCGGTACGTCGCCGCCGTGCCGTTCCGTTATGGCCTGCGCGGCCCCGTGCAGGCGGAGTGCCCGGCGGGGGTAACCGAGCCGGCCCCAGGAGCGGACCGCCT
>NZ_JBEXPH010000175.1:0-16538 GCF_040611955.1 Streptomyces sp. NPDC006510
GGAGACCCCGTGGCAGGCGCCCCCGGACGCCGACCCGCTCGGCTCGGGCGGCTCCGACGCGATGCCCCTCCCGTACGGCCTGATGGACAACGCCCTGGTACGCGACGACGCGCTCGGGGTCCGGATCACCTGGCCGTCCGCGCTGTTCACCGCCGCCGAGATCGAGGACCTGGCCGAGAACCTGCGGACCGCGCTCCTGAGCGTCGCCGCCGCACCGGAGCTCGGGGCACTCGACCGCCAGGTCGCCGACGTACAGCCGCTCACCCCGTTGCAGGAGGTGATGCTGCGGCACTCGCGTACCGAGCGGCCCGACCCGTACACCGTGCAGTCGGCGTTCTCCCTCGCCGGACCGCTCGACATCGACGCCCTGCGCGGCGCGGGCGCCGACCTGCTGGACCGTCACCCGAACCTGGGCGCCGCGTTCCCCGCCGACCTGGCGGTGATCCCCACGTCGACCCGGCCGGACTTCCGCGTGGCCGACGGCCCGGCCGAGGAGGTGCTGGCGGCCGACCTGGCCGAGCCGTTCGATCTCGCCCGGGGCCCGCTCCTCCGGCTGACCGTGATCCGGCACGGTTCCGAGTGCGCCGACCTGGTCCTGACCAGCCATCACGTGCTCTCCGACGGCTGGTCGGCCCCGCGCATCCTCACCGAGCTGTTCGCCCTCTACACGGCGAGGGTCCGCGGCGGGTCTCCCGGACTGCCCGCCCCCGTGCCGTTCGCCGACTACCTGCGCTGGTGCGCCGACCACGAGCCCGACCTCGGCGCCTGGGCGGCCGAGCTGGAAGGTCTGCCCGAGGGCGACTACCTGGGCGGCGCCGAACCCGGCCCGGCCTGGCAGGAACCCGAGGTCATCGAGTTCGACGCGGCGCTGGTGGCCGACCTCACCGCCCTCGCCGCCCGGCGCGGTCTGACCCGGAACACACTGGTGCAGGGCGCGTGGGCGGTGCTGCTCGCGCGGCGCTCCGGCCACGCCGACGTCTGCTTCGGCGCCATGGTCTCCTGCCGTCCCCCGGAGCTGGCGGGCGTCGAGGAGATCATCGGGCTGCTGGCCAACACCGTGCCCGTACGGGCACGGCTCGGCGGCACGCTCGCCGACACCCTCGCCGGTCTCCAGGTCCGGCAGCGGGCACTGGTCGAGCACCACCACGTCGCCCTGTCCGACCTGGAACGGCTGACCGGGCGGCGCAGGCTGTTCGACAGCCTGGTGGTGTTCGAGAACTATCCGGTCGATCCGGACCGCCTCCGTGCACCCGCCCCCGGGCTCACGGTCGTCGGAACCCGCTTCCGTGAGGCCACCCACCACCCGGTGACCCTGACCGTCATACCGGACGGTGACGGCTGGACCGGCGTCCTCGCCCACCGGGCCGGCATCGACACCGACGGGCTCGCCGAGGAACTGCTCGACCTGCTCCGCACCCTGGACAAGCACCTCGACAACGACGTACTCGACCTCCTGGAGGGCCGATGAGCCCGGATGCCGCGCCCCCGGACGGGACGGCCGCGCCGCCGGACGAGCGGGTCGACCGGCAGTTGTTGCGGACCGCGTTCATCCTGGTGCTCGGCACCTTCATGGCCACGCTGGACGCCACGATCGTCAGCGTCGGCATCGACAGCCTGACCGAGGAGTTCGGCGCCTCCGTCGCCGAGATCCAGTGGGTCACCACCGCCTACCTGCTGGCCGTCGTCGCCGCCGTGCCCGCGTCCGGCTGGCTGGCCGACCGGTTCGGCGGCCGGCGGACGTGGCTCGCCGCGGTGGGCGTGTTCCTGCTCGGGTCGCTGCTGTGCGCGTCGGCCTGGTCGGTGACCAGCCTGATCGTGTTCCGGGTGGTCCAGGGTCTCGGCGGCGGGCTGCTGCCCGCGACCGGGCAGGCGCTGCTGGCCCGTGTCGCGGGCCCCGCCCGCACCGGGCGGGTGATCAGCGTCGTCGCGGTCGTCCCGCTGCTGTCACCGGTGTTCGGCCCGCTGGCCGGGGGCTCCGTCCTCGCGGTGGCGTCGTGGCCGTGGCTGTTCCTGGTCAACCTGCCGATCGGCGTGGTCGCGGCGCTGCTCGCCCGCCGCCATGTGCCCGCGGTGCCGCCGTCGACGCGGCGGACGGCGTTCGATCTGCGGGGGGCCCTGCTGCTCTCGCCCGGCCTCGCGGTGCTGGTGTTCGGGCTGACCGAGGTCGCCCACGACCGCACCCTTCCGGCCGCCATCGGCGTGTCCGCAGGGCTGGCGATGCTGGCCGGATTCACTGTGCACGGGCTGCGGACCCGCCGCACACCGCTGATCGACCCCAGGCTGTTCGCCCGGCCGCCCTTCGGCGCCGCCGCCGTCGCCCTGCTCGTACTGGGCGCGTCGGTCTTCGGCACGATGTTCCTGCTGCCGCTGTACTTCCAGACCGGCCGAGGGATGTCGGCGTGGGAGGCCGGACTGCTGCTCGCCCCCCAGGGGCTGGGCGCGGCGGCCGGGTCCGTGCTGGTCAACCGCACCATCAACAAGGTCGCGCCGCGAACCCTGGTGGTCACCGGCATCGTGCTGATCCTCGCGGGCACGGTGCCGTTCACCCAGCTCGGCCACGGGCTCCCCGACGCCGTGATCGCCTCGGCGTTGGTGGTCCGCGGCTTCGGCATCGCCATGGTCGGCGCGCCCGTGATGAACATCGTCTACAGCCGCATCGAGCCCGAACACCTCCCGCGTGCGTCCGGAGCGCTCAATCTACTCAACACCGTGGGCGGTTCGGTCGGCACCGCCGCCCTCGCCGTGGTCCTGCAGAACCGGCTGTCGACCCGCGGCCCGGACATCTCCGGGGCGTTCGGCGACACGTTCTGGTGGGTGCTCGGGTTCTGCCTGATCGCCGCCGCCGGGGCCACCAGGCTGCCCCGGACCCAGGTCAGGACGTCATGACAGCGGGCCTCCGTACTCGGCCTTCACGTATCCGGCTGACGTCGCGAATGAGCGTGACGGGCCCACCGGGACCGTAGACGTCGTCGTGGGTCGTCCACGCCCTCGCGCCCATCGCGTACAGCACCCACGGACGGCAAGGTCCGCCCGGTCCGGACGCGCCTGCGCCCCGAGGGCCGGCGCGGACCTCGCCCGGCAGAAGGCGTGATCTGTCAACAGCGGGGCGGATCCGCCTGTGACATGCGAGACTTCCCCTCATGGGGGACATGAGACTCACCTTCGACGACGGTTCCGTCGTTCGTCTTCACCTCGCACCCGAGGCCGGCCGGTCCGCCGCCGAGCGGGCGGACGGGAGCGATCCGGGTTCCGGTGAGGAGCTGGATCTGCCGGCCGGATTCGGCACGGCGCGGCCGGTCAGTGCCGATGGGCGTGCCGCGCAGGCGCTGAGCCGTGGGGGACAGGCGCTCACCGACGCGCTCCGCCCGCTGGGCGGCGTTCTCGGTGGGATCCACCGCAGCTTCTCGCAGTTCCCCCAACGCCCCGACGAGGTCACCGTGGAGTTCGGTGTGACGCTGGGCAGCGACCTGAGCCTCGGAGTGTTCTCGGGGAGCGGAGAGGCGAGTTTCACCGTGTCCGCCACCTGGAACCTCGCGGACGGCGGTGCCTCCGCGAACAGCGCTGACGCCGCACCGGGGGCATCGGCCGCGGCCTCGCCCCGGCCTTCCGTGCCCGGCCCGGTGAACGGCTCCTGATGGCATGCGGCCGCATGTGAGTCCGGCCCCGGCCGACGCCCCGCTGCACCGGGCGTTCGTGTCGGTCCTGGGCCAGGTCCGGCCGGTCGGCGCCGGCGTACTGATCGCTCCCCGGCTGGTGTTGACCTGCGCCCACGTCGTGAACAGCGCCCTGGGCCGGGACCGATTCGAACCGGCCCTGCCCCCGCGCGGGGAGACGGTCGTGCTCCGGCTGCCGCACATCGACCGGGAGCGCACACTCGTCGGCCGGGTCGTCCCGGAGATGTGGCGGCCGCCGCGCTCCCGCCCCGAGCCCGGCCACCCGGTGCCGCCGCCCGCGGGCACACTCCCGTACTACGGCGATCTCGCGGTGCTGGAGCTCGACACGGAAGCCCCCACGGGCGCCGAACCCGCGCCCTTCCTCTCCCACCGGGAAGGCAACGAGGTCGTCGCGCTGTGGGCCAGCGGGCACGCCCTGCCGACGCTGCGCGCGATGCCGCGCGTCTCCGCCCACCCGTGGATCGCCCTGGACGTCCTGGGCGGGACGGTGGCGGAGGGATTCAGCGGAGGGCCGCTGTGGGACCGGGAGCGGCAGGCCGTGACCGGACTGGTCGTCGCCGCCCATGAGACGTCCGGCCGGCCCGTGCCGCCCGCCCCGGCACCGGATCACCACCGGCCGCCCGCCGCCATGTACGCCATCGGCCTGTCGTACGTCGAGACCGAACTGCCCGCCCTGCCACCGGTGGTGGTGCCCGCCGCCGGACGCGGACGCCAGCAACTCCTGTGGATGCTCGAACAGTTGCTGACGACCCGGCAGGCCGTCAGGGACTGCGAGGAGCGGCTCGCCGCGCGGCTGGGCAGACGGTCCGCCGGATCGGCCGCCGATGTCGAACAGCTGGCGGGCCTGGCGATGGGCATGCGCCGCGGAGTACCCGAACTCCTCGACATCGTGTACGACCAGCTCGCCGAGTGCCGGCCCGGCGGCCTCGCGGAGACGGGCGACTGGGCGGGGATCCTGCGCATCGCACGCGTGGTCAGCCCGCGCGAGCGGCTCTCGCCGGGACGGCGGCGCAATCTCAACGCGCTGCTCGCCCAGTGCCGCGCCATCGACCCCGCCGTACTGCTGCGCACGGTACTGCCCTACGCCGACGCCACACCGACACCCGTCGACCTCGTGGACGCCACGGACATACTGGAGGGCTACGACCCACAACCCGGCCAGCCCATACCCCCGTTGCTCCAGGGTGTCGTCCACATCGGCGTCCACGCACGCGCGGGCGGCGCGGACCTCGCGGACGACCTGGACGCCTGGGTGCGCAGCACGGCGCCGAGGCTGGGTGTGGCACCGGCCGCCGTCGAGCAGTTCCGGGCCGACGCCGCCGCCGCGCACGCCCGGGAGGCCGCCGTCGCACGGCGGACGGATGCCGCCCCGCCCCGGGTCCAGGTGGAGCTCCTGCCCGTACCGCCCGGACATCTGTTCACCTACCAGATCTGGGTGTGGAACGGCGACGGCAGACACGAAGTCGTACTGACCCAGGACACCGAGGTGGCGAGCCACCAGGTGGTGGAGGCCATCCGGCAGGTCCTGCGTACGGAGGTGCAGGAGCATCCGGAGACGGCGCTGGTGGAGTTCTTCGTCTCGCCCGCCTGGCTGCGCCTCGACGTGGACACCTGGGAGTTTCCGAGCGATGCCGAGGACAGCGGGTTCTACCCGGGCATCACCCGGCGGGTGGTGTTGCGGAGTTCGGAGCGTACCCGGGAGACGTACGCGGCCTGGAAGCGCCGGAGCAGCGCGTTGCCGACCTCGCCCCGGCTGCTGCTGGACGAGCGCTGCACGGACCCGGCCGTCGCCCGCGCCCGGCTGGAAGTGAGTCCGGAGGCCGGGATCGTCGTCGTGTGCTGCGAGCGGCAGCAGCAGGGGCGAGTGCTGCGGCAGTGCATCGAGGCAGGGGTGCACACCGTGCTCTGGCATCGCGAGGACCACAGCGGGCAGATCTCCACCGACCTGCTGGCGCTCGTGGAAGGCATCGACCACACCCAGATCCCCGAAGCAGTGCGCCTGGAACGGGCCAAGGCCATGGCCGACCCGGACTGTCCCACGCACCACGGCCGCCGGCTGTCGCTGTTGCACGACGGGCCCGACCACAGGCCCCCGCCGCTCGCCCCCGATCCCTGGGCCCTCACCCGGCCATGAAGCCGTCCAGCCCCGACGAGGAGACCGTACCCGTGCCGCACCCGCCTGCCGCAGAGACCGGCGACCACAGCACACCGCCCGAGAGCTGGTGGGTGTTCCGTGGCACGGCCGAGCTGCCCGAACCCCCGCCGTGGCGCCGCTTTCCCGCCTCCCGCCGTCGTCCGCAGGCCCAGCGCCATCTCATGAACGCCGATGAGATCGCCGTGGTCAACGCCGCGCTCCACCTGCGGCGCCCGCTCCTGGTGACGGGACGCCCCGGTACCGGCAAGAGCTCCCTGGCGCGTGCCGTGGCCGACGACCTCGGCCTCGGCGACGTACTGCGCTGGTCGGTGAACAGCCGCTCGACCCTGGCGGACGCCCTCTACCGCTACGACGCCGTCGGACGGCTGCGCGAAGCCTCGCTGCAACGGGAGCGCGAACCGCTGCGCGGCCCGGCCCGCAGACTCAGGAAGCGCACCGGCCAGACCTCGGACATCGGGAACTACCTGCGGCTGGGCCCGCTCGGCACGGCACTGGCCGCCACCGGCCGGCCCCGCGTGCTGCTGATCGACGAGCTCGACAAGTCCGACATCGACCTGCCCAACGACCTGCTGGTCGTCCTGGAGGAGGGCGAGTTCGAGATCCCCGAACTGTCCCGGCTGCCCGAACACCAGCAGACCGCCGATGTCCTCGTCACCGGCAGCAGGGAGCGCGTCCGGGTACAGCGCGGCCTGGTGTCCTGCGCGCACTTCCCGGTCGTCGTGATGACCAGCAACGGGGAGCGCGAGTTCCCGCCCGCCTTCCTGCGCCGCTGTGTCCGGCTCGACCTGCGCGACCCCGACGAGGAGAAGCTGCGCGACATCGTCCGGCAGAACCTGGGCGAGGAGGCCCTGGCCCGGTCCGACGACCTGATCAGTGCCTTCCTCGGCCGGGTCGCCGTGCAGAGCCTGGCGACCGACCAACTGCTCGCCGCCATCCATCTGCGGGTCACCGGCGCCGACCTGAGCCGCGACGAACTGCTGGCGGCGGTCATGCACCGGTTGGACGAAGCGTTCCCCGCATGATCGAGCGGCTGCGCCGGATGCTGGACGGCGTCGGGTACGAGCTCGGCGGCCCCGAGCTCCTCGACGTCCTGTGGCTGGCCCGGGTGATGGACGGCTCCGCCGGAACCGATGCCGCCGAGCCCGTACCGGCCGACGCCGACCCCGGTGAGCAGGACGGTCCGGAACCGGTGGCCGCCCCTGAGCCGCCGCCCGCCGCCCCTCCCGCGGTTCCGGCGTCCGACCACCGGCCCACGGATCCGGCGGGCCGGGACGAACCGCCCGGCCGGCGGCACAGCCTCTTCACCGCCCCCGGTACGGCCGGCGGTGCCCGGGCCCGCGCCGTCCGTGCCCCCGGGCCGCGGGCCCTGCCGGGGACGAACGGCATCGCCCGGGCGCTGCGCCCCTTGCGTGACCACCGCGACCACCGGCACCGCAGGGTCGAGGACATCGAGGCCACCGTGCGGCTCACCGCCGAGTCGGGCGTGTTCGATGTGGTCGACCGCCCCGAGCAGGAGCTGCGGCACACCGCGGTCCTGCTCGTCGACGCATCCTCCTCCATGCGGGTGTGGCAGCCGCTCGTACGGGAGGTCAGGCGGCTGCTCGAACGCGGCGGCGTCTTCCGCGCGGTCCACGTCCACCGCTTCGACCTGGGCGAAGGACAGTGGCCGGGCACCACCCCCCGTTCGGAATCGCCCGTCGTCTTCCTGCTGACCGACGGGGTGGACGAGGCCTGGCGCGGCCGGGCGGCACAGCGGTTCCTCCGCAGCTGGGAACGCTCGGGCCCCCTGGTCGTCGTACCGCCACTGCCGAGACGGCTGTGGCGCGGGACGGCCTTCGACGCACAGCCTCAACTCCTCGTGGCCGGCCACAGGTTCATGACGGACGGACAGCTGGGCGTCATCGACCCCCTCGGCGGAGACCGGGTCGAGGGCCCCGGCGCCCCGCTGCCGGTCCCGGTGGTCCCGCTCTCGCCCGCCTCACTGGGGACCTGGGTGCGGTTGCTGACACGGCCTGGGGCGCCGCAGCTGGTGGACACCGTCCTGGTGGGGATGTCCGAGGAGAGGGCACCGGGTGTCCCCGGCGCCGATCTGCCGCCGCTCTCCGCGGAACAACGGATCGAACGATTCCGCGCCTCGTTCTCGCCGGAGGCGTACCGGCTGGCGGTGCGGCTCTCCGCGATCCGCCCGCTGAGCATGCCCGTCATCCAGCTGATCCGCATCGCGACGCTGCCCGCGACCACTTCGGCCGTGGTCTCGGAAGTGCTGCTGGGCGAACTCCTCCAGCCCGTCACGGCAGCCGCGGCGGCGGGGCCGCCGCTGCCCGAGGCGGCCGTCCTGGGCGGAACCGGCGAGGTGCTGTACGACTTCAGGCCCGGCGTCCGCGAACTGCTGGCCGGTGGCCTGGACACCGAACAGTCCATCGAGGTCGTCGAGGCGGTCGGCCGGGCCCTCGAACCGTATCTGGGCCGCATGCCGGACTTCGCGGCACTGCTGGCGGATCCGGGCGGCAGCGCCCGCCTCTCACCGGGCACGACCGCGTTCGCGGTGCTCGTGAGCCCGCTCCTGGACCGGCTGTACGGGGGGTGGGAAGGGGGGCGGGAAGCGGCCGAAGAAGTGGTGGAGGCGGTTCACGCCGTCGAGGAGCTGCCCCAACCGCCCGCCGCACCCCTGCGGTTCACGGTGTTCGGGCCCGAACTGGCGCGACGGGGCGATGAGCCGGTCGCCATGGGGTCTCCGCGGCAGCAGGCCCTTCTGGCGGCGCTGCTGCTGCACGAGCACCGGATCGTTCCCACCGACCACCTGTTGGACGCGCTGTGGGGTCCGGACGCGCCGGAGTCCGCGCTCCAGACGGTCCGGGCCCATGTGTCACGGCTGCGAAGGATCCTCGCACCGGCCGGCTTCGACATCGAAAGGCACCCCAGTGGGTACAGCCTCCGTTCCGCACCGGCCGGTTCCGGGATCCCGCTGGACCTGGCAGAGGCCGAGCACCTGTACGCCGAGGCCGGTTCGGCGCACCTGTCCGGTGATCTCGCCACCGCGCGACGGCTGCTCGGCGAAGCGCTGGCAGAGCTGGACGGCACGCCCTTGCAGGGAGTGCCCGGCCCTTACGCCGAAGCCCAGCGCGACCGCCTGGAGGACTGGCGGCTCGCCCTCGTCGAGAACAGGATCGACATCGATCTGGAGCTCGGCGCCTTCGGCGAGGTCATCGCGGAACTCACCCACCTGACCGGCGCGCATCCGCTCCGCGAGCGGATACGCGGTCAGTTGATGGTCGCCCTGTACCGGACCGGCCGACAGGCGGAGGCGTTGGCCGTGTACGCGGACACCCGTCGGCTGCTCGCCGAGGAACTCGGCATCGACCCGAGCCCCGATCTCACGGATCTGCAACAGAGCGTTCTCCAGGCCCTTCCCATCGACGGCGTGGGCGTCGGCGCTGCCCTGCCGTTCGCCGTCCCGCCCACCCCGGCGGTCTCCTCCTGGCCGCCCGCCGAAGGCATCCGGTTCGGTGTTCTGGGAGCTGTACGCCTCTGGCGCGACTCCGAGGCACTGCCCGCCGGATCACCGCAGCAGCGCGCGGTGCTGGCCGCGCTGCTGCTGCGGGACGGCCACCGCGCGACAGCCGCCGAACTGATCGACGCCGTGTGGGGTGACGACCCACCGGCCCAGGCCCTGGCCGCCGTTCGGACCTACGCCTCGCGGCTGCGCAAGGTCCTGGACAGTGACGTGTTCGTGAGCGAGGGAGACGGCTACGCCCTCCGCCTCGCCCCCGACGCGGTCGATGTCCAGGTGGCGCAGGACCTGGCGGCGAACGCGGAACGCGCCCGGAGCCGCGGCGACCACCGGCAGGCCCGCGACCTGCTCAACGGGGCGCTCGGGCTGTGGGACGGCGAGGCCCTGGCCTCGGTGCCGGGACCGTACGCCGAGAATCAGCGCACCCGGCTGGAGGAATGGCGACTCCAGCTGATCGAAACACGGCTGGAGGCGGACCTCGAACTGGGCGCGCATGCCGAGGCCGTGTCCGAGCTGAAGGGCCTTGTCGCGGCTCATCCGTTCCGGGAACGCCTGCGCGAGCTGCTGATGCTCGCGCTGTACCGGTCCCGCAGGCAGGCCGAGGCGCTGGCCGTGTACGCGGACACCCGCCGGCTGCTCGCCGACGAACTGGGGGTCGCCCCGCGCTCCGAGCTCTCCCTGCTCCACCAGCGCATCCTCCAGGCCGATGAGAGCCTCCTCGCCCCCTCGCAGTCCAGGCCGACGGAGCGTCCGGCGGCAATCCTGCGGCCCGTCCAGCTGCCGGCCACCGTCCCGGACTTCACCGGCCGCGCATCCCTCGTACGTGAACTGGGTGACCGGCTGGCGGCCGCCGAGGGTTCGGTGATGGCCGTCTCGGCGCTGGCCGGTGTCGGCGGTGTCGGCAAGACCACCCTCGCCGTGCACGTCGCCCACCAGGCACGACAGCATTTCCCGGACGGTCAGCTGTACGTCGACCTCCAGGGCGCCGGAGTACGCGCCACCGAACCGGAATCGGTCCTCGGGAAGTTCCTGCGCGACCTGGGCACGCCGGACCCGGCGATCCCGGACACCCTGGGCGAACGCGCCGCCCTCTTCCGCTCCGTGCTCGACGGCCGCCGCGTCCTGGTCCTCCTCGACAACGCCCGCGACACGGCCCAGATCCGCCCCCTGCTTCCCGGTTCCGAGGGCTGTGCGGCTCTGGTCACCAGCCGCGCCCGCATGGTCGGGCTGGCCGACGCCCAATTGGTCGACCTGGACGTGATGTCGCCGGACGAAGCGCTTCAGCTCTTCACCCGCATCGTGGGCGAGGAGCGGATCAACTCCGAGCGCGAGGCCGCCCTCGACGTGGTCGCCGCCTGCGGTTTCCTCCCGCTGGCCATCAGGATCGCCGCCTCCCGGCTGGCCGCCCGTCGCACCTGGACGGTCTCCGTCCTGGCCGCCAAGCTCGCCGACGAACGCCGCCGCCTGGACGAGCTCCAGGCCGGCGACCTCGCGGTGAAGGCCACCTTCGAACTCGGCTACGGCCAGCTGGAACCCGCCCAGGCCCGCGCCTTCCGCCTCCTCGGCCTGGCCGACGGCCCCGACATCTCCCTCGCCGCCGCGGCGGCCCTCCTCGGCCTGGAGCCGCACACGGCGGAAGACCTCCTGGAGGCGCTGGTCGACACCAGCTTCCTGGAGTCGGCGGCCCCCGGCCGCTACCGCTACCTGAGTCTCGTACGCCTCTACGCGCGAGCATGCGCGGAGCGCGACGAACATCCCGCATCGGCACGGGAGTCGGCGCTGTCGCGGCTGCTGGACTTCTATCTGGCGACCGCGTCGGCCGTGTACGCCGTCGAGCGTCCGGGCGACCGTCTCCTGATGCATCTGGCGCCGACCGCCTGCCCGGGGCTCACTTTCCGCGACGGCCGGGAGGCGCTGGACTGGCTGTACGCCGAGGCCGGTTGCCTGCTGGCCTGCGCACGGCAGTCCTCCGCCGAAGCCCTGCTGGGCCGGGCCGTCGACCTGCTGTGGGTGGCGAGGGACCTCTGCGAGTCCGGCTCCGACTCCGTGCAGTACGAATCGACGGCGGCGGCCCTCCACGAGGCCGCCGTGGCGCTGGGCGATCCCCGCACCGCGGGCCGGGCCGCCCTGGTCCTGGCCGAAGCCCATTCCCTCGTGGGCCGTCACGACGAGACGGCGCAGGCAGCGGAGCGGGCGCTGCGGGAGGCGGAGACATGTGCGGACACGCCGGTCCGGTGCCGGGCGGTGAATCTTCTCGGTCTGGTCGCGCTGTACCGGAGCCGGAACGCCGAGGCCGAGTCCTACTTCCTCCGCGCCCTGGAAGAGTTCCGGGCCGACCGGGACGGCCCGGGCGAGGCGAGCGTGCTGTGCAACCTGTCCCGGGTGGAACTCGCCCTGGGAAAGCTGTCCGAGGCCCTGACCCTCGCCGAGCGGGGCGTCGCCATGTATGACGGTCTCGGTGCCACGCTGCGCGGTGCCAACGCCCGCTACACGCTGGGCCTCGCGTTCACCCGGGCGGGCCGGTACGCCGAGGCGGAGGAGGCGCTCGACGCGGCCGGGGCCGTTTTCAAGGAGCACCGACAGCACCTGTGGCAGGGGTTCACCCACCTCCGGCTGGCGGAGGTCGATCTCGCGGCCCAGCGCCCGCAGCGGGCAGCCGCCCATGCCGAACAGGCACTGGCCGGCATCGGCACGTCGGGCGGTGAATGGCGCCGCGGCAACGTCCTGACCGTCCTGGGGCGCGCACTCCACGCCATGGACCAGACCGACCGCGCCAGAGCGTGCTGGCAGGAGGCGCTGAACATCTACGAGGAGCTCGGCTCCGCCGAGAGCGCGGACCTGCGATCCCTGCTCGATGACACCATGGTCTCCTCCGCGCGGAAGCCCGGCTGAACAGGGCCGCACAGGACTTGCCCGCCGGGCCGGCCGGGGCGATGCGTGAGCCAGACGCCGCGAGAAGTTCTAGACTCCGCGAATGGCGAAGTACTTCGACGTGCACCCCGAGAATCCTCAGCGGCGCACCATCAGCAGCGTGGCCGACAGCATCCGGTCCGGGGCGCTCGTCGCGTATCCGACGGACTCCTGCTACGCACTGGGGTGCCGGCTGGGCAGCCGTGACGGCATCGGCCGGATCAGGTCGATCCGGAACCTCGACGATCGACACCACTTCACCCTTGTCTGCCAGAACTTCGCGCAACTGGGTCAGTTCGTACACGTCGACAACGATGTGTTCCGCGCGATCAAGGCGGCGACGCCGGGCAGTTACACCTTCATCCTGCCCGCGACGAAAGAGGTGCCGCGCCAACTGCTGCACCCGAAGAAGAAGACGGTCGGAGTCCGGATCCC
The DNA here is from genome assembly GCF_040611955.1 of Streptomyces sp. NPDC006510. Taxonomy (NCBI): domain Bacteria; kingdom Bacillati; phylum Actinomycetota; class Actinomycetes; order Kitasatosporales; family Streptomycetaceae; genus Streptomyces; species Streptomyces sp. NPDC006510. The sequence goes on from NZ_JBEXPH010000175.1 coordinate 12,686, forward strand.
CGACCATGTGGTCGCTCAGGCGCTGCTCGCCGAACTGGGCGAACCGCTGCTCTCCAGCACCCTGCTGCTGCCTGACGAGGACGAGCCGATGACGCAGGGCTGGGAGATCAAGGAACGGCTCGACCATGTGGTGGACGCCGTCGTCGACTCCGGCGACTGCGGCACCGAGCCGACCACGGTCATCGACTTCTCCGGCGGCGAACCCGAGATCGTCCGCCGGGGGGCCGGTGACTTCACGCGGTTCGAGTAGCCGCGCCGGACGGACGCCGCACACTCTCCCCGGACGCCTCGTCGAAGCGCTTCAGTACCAGGCGCGCCACGTCGGGATGCGCGCCGAGCGGGGCCGAGGCGAGGCAGCCGCCGGTCCCCGCGCCGCCTGCGGGACGTGTGATCGCGCCGCACCGCGTCGGCCACAAGGCTGCGGCGCGGCGGGCGCATACTGGGAGGAGCCGCACGATTGGAGGACGTCATGATCGTCCTCGGTGTCATTCTGCTGGTCATCGGCCTGGTGGCCGGAATCTCGATCCTGTGGACCATCGGCGTCGTGCTCGTCGTGATCGGCGCGATCCTGTGGATCCTGGGCGCCGTCGGGCACGCGGTGGGCGGCCGGCGCCACTACTGGTAACGCTGCCGCACCGGCTGTCACAGCCCCGGGAACCGTCGTATGCACATGTCGCAGTGGGGTGCGCACGCCGTCGATCAGGGTGTGGTGAGGAGCCGGTCTCGGACACGGCCGCGAAGGCGAGCCCCGCCCGGCACTCACGGTCTCCTGGGCCCGCCCGGCGCCGGTGCCGCCGCCGGGCTCAGGCCCGGTACGCCGAGGAGAACACGGCCGGCATCCGCACCCAGGACGGCCGCATCGCCAGCCGGGTGAGCCGACGGCCCGTCAGGGCTGCGGTGCGCGCTGTCACGAACCACGGCGGCTTCGGGAACAGCGCGAGCTCGCCTCCCGCGACCGACCTCGGGAAAGGCCGGAACGGGCCCCGGACGACGGTGCGTTCCGGTGCGTCGATCAGCAGGGCGTTGTGCACCACACCGATCCCGCTCCCGGCGTCCGCGACGGTGTGGCCGGGGAAGGCACCCCAGGGAGCCGTCGCGGTGAGGAAGCCGAGCGCGGTCCAGGCGTTGACGGCGACCGTTCCGTACCGCAGCTCCGCCACCGCACGGTCGAATGCCGGGCCGAGGCGCTTCAGGGTGACCGGGTCGATCACGATGTTCGCCCCGAGGGTGCCGAAGAGGTCCCGGTTGGCCGTCTCGACGGCCCGGTCGAGGAACTCGGCGCCCCGGCCGGGCAGGGTGAGCACGCCGAGGACGGGTGCGAAGTACTCGGTCGTCGCCACCTCCGCCGCGGCGTCACCGTCGCCGATCCCGACCAGCAGGCGCGAGCCCTCCGCGCCCTGCCACTCGGCGCCCGGATGGCTGCGTGCCGCGCCGGCGAGCCGGTCCGCGCTGCCCGGATACCAGGCGGACCGGGCCGGGGCCGTCCGCAGGGCCTCCCGGAGATGCCCGAGGAAGGCCTCGCGCTGCGGCCAGTCGCCGCTGACCACGACCATCTGCGAGGCGATGCAGTTGTGTCCGCTGTTGTGCAGGCGCTGGGTCGCGATGTGCTCGGCCTGGTAGCGGAGATCGGCGGCGCTCCAGGCACCCGGGACCACGATCACCGGGGAGACGCCGCCGAGTTCGCTCGTCATCGGCTTGTCGAGCAGCGGGGTGCCCGCGGCCTTGCGGGAGCGGCCCTCCTCGCCCGGTCCGAAGGCGACGACATCATGGGTGGCGAGGCTGCCGGTGATGTGGACGTGCGCGACGTCCGGATGGTGGGCGAGGTAACCGCCGACGTCGCCACCGCCGGTGACGATGCGCAGGACGCCGTGCTCGACGAGCGGTGCGAGCGCGCGCCGGTAGACCGGTTCGAGCTCGCCCAGCACCGGATTGAGCTTCAGCACGACGACACGGTTGTGCGCGACCAGCTCGTACAGCACGTCGAGCGGTGCGATGGAGGTGATGTTGCCGGCCCCGAGGACGAGACCGATGCCCGTGGTGCGTTCGGGACGCAGCGCGCCGAGGCCCGCCCGGCGCCGCACGGTGTCCGCGTCGACCCGGGGCGGCATCCACACCTCGGCGCTGAAGCCGTTCAGGAGCAGACGGTCCTGGATGGTGAGCGGGAGGACCGGCACACTCACCCGGCCGCCCGGCGCCTGCCCGAACTCCGCGCCGTCGAGCGGGCCGTGGCCCGAGTCGATGGTCCGGAGCGTGCGGGTGAGCGCGGCCAGGGAGGTCAGCAGTGAGTACGGACCGGAGAGCCACTCCTCACCGACGAGCGGAGAGTCGTCCGGCAACAGCTTGATACGGCTCGCGACCCGTACCCAGGTCTCGGACTCGGCGCGGACCGCGGCGTGGACCCGGGTGAGCAGGGCGCCCCGTTCGGCCAGGGACGTCGCCGCCCAGCGCCGTTCGCCCTCCGCGAGTTCGGCGAGGACCGTGTCGAGTGCGGGCACCTCCCCGGCCGTCGTCCCGGTGCTGCCTTCGGGGGCTGCGGCAGTCATGGTGCTCTCCCTCGGTCGAGACCGCACGGACGGGTGCCGTGCTGCGGAGTTGGTCCGTGGCACAAGGCTCTCCGGACCACACCAAGATGACGGATATCCGCATGCCCCGCCATGGGCGGGCACCGCAAGATCCTCCGAATCGCACTGTGCCGCCGCACAATTCGACCACGGGGGCAGGCGGGTACGGTTACGCCATGCGCGACACCACGGGCTGCGGCCCCGTATTCGCCGAGATCCTCGCCTCCGTCGGTGAACTCACCGACGTGACCGTCCGGAAGATAGCCGCGGACGAGTCCTGCTACACCCGGAGCCCGCTCCCCGCTGACCTGCTCCGCGACATCGTCCACGCCAACATCGAGGCCCTCCTGCGCAGGGAGACCGGCGGCCCCGACATCTGCGACGAGACGGCTCGGCGGGCCGGGCGGATCAAGGCCGAGCACGGCGTCCCGCTCCCGGCGCTGCTGCACGCCTTCCGGCTCGGCGGCATGGAGATCTGGGAGTGGGCGATCGCCCGCGCCACCACCGGCGAACAGGCCGATGCGCTGCTGCGCCGCTCCACACACTTCTGGGCCGTGCTCGACCGCTGCTCCACGGCCGCGACGGAGGCCTACCGAGAGGTCGCCGACGACCGGGAACGGCAGGAGCAGGTGGCGCGACGGGTCACGCTGCTCAGCGTCTTCGAGGGATCGAACGATGTCCGGTTCGGGAGCGCCGCCGGTATTCAACGAGCCCTGGGCCTGCCGGAACGGGCCTCGTACCGCGTCGTGGCCGGTGAGCTCGGGCGCAATGGCGAGGACCCGCTCCCCGGGGTCACCGTCAGGCTGGCGAACGTCGAGGTGGCGTCCGTGTGGACCACCGAACTGGGTGAGCGGCTGGGGCTGGTCGCCCCGACCGGCGAGGCCGAGACCGCCGTGGTGCTCAGGACCGTGACACAGGCGGCGGCCGCACGGGTGGGGGTGAGCCGGCCGTTCACCGCGCTCGCCGCGGCGCCGGAGGCGGTACGCCAGGCGCGGATCGCCCTGGAGTGCGTGGCCCCGGCCGGGGTGGGCGTCCACTGCTACGGCAGCGCCCCGATCGACACCCTGATCGCGGCCCACGCCGAGTCCGCGGCCGAGCTCGGCGAGAGCGTGCTCGGGCCGCTGCTGTCCGGTGAGGGCGGCGGCGCGGCCCTGCTCGACACCCTGGACGCGTGGTTCGCCGCGGACGGCTCGACCGCCGAGGCGGCACGGCGGCTGCACTGCCACCGCAACACGGTGCTGTACCGGATCGCCCGCATCGCGGAGCTGACGGGCCGCACTCCGACCCGTCCG
>NZ_JBEXPH010000176.1:0-16435 GCF_040611955.1 Streptomyces sp. NPDC006510
GCGCACAGCGCGCGGAGGTAATCGAGCCGCGCGCCGAGAAAGCCGCAGTTGGGCTCCTGTTCGGCGATCACGTGCACCTGGCTGCCCAACGCCTCCATCATCATTCTGTTCGACAGATTGCCGCGGGAGTCCGTCACGCACAGGAACCGGTAGCCCTTGCTCGCCGCGATCACGCTCAGCGCCACGCCGAGGTTTCCGGACGAGGACTCGACCAGGATCGATTCCGGCGTCAGGATTCCATCCCGCTCAGCGGCCTCCACCATCTCGGTCGCGGCCTTCAACTTGATCGAGCCGGCGAAGTTGAAGCCCTCACACTTCAGGAAGAGCGAGTGCCCGAAGATCGACCGGAGGTCGACATAGAGATCCTCTTCGTTGAAGGCGTAGGGAGTGGAAATGACGGGCACCATGGTCTCCTCTGTCTGGAGCAGAGCACTTTCGGAACCATCCGGCCGTGGGCGGGCTCCCCGCTTGTGCGGGCGAGACCCCGTCTCCAGCCGGCGGGACGGGGCCCTGTGTCAGCGGCCGCTGTCTCGTGCGTCAGGACCTGCTGCGACGTGGCTGATGGTCTCTCCTGGGATCAGCCTCGAAGGAGCCTCCTGCGCTCTCGGCCGGCTCATCCGTACCGGCTCAGTTCGTGGAAGAAGTCGTCGACGACGTGCAACTCTCCGCAGCGGGCCACTTCGGTGTACACGTACTTGCCCACCGCGAGGTCGAGCACCCCGAGGCCGAAGGGCGAGAACACCACCGGCCGGTCCGCCGGCACCGTCACCCGCCCGGCCATCACGTCGCCCAGCGTGCCGTGCAGGAAGTCCCGGTTGCCCGTGAGTTGCTCGGCCAGATGCGGCGACGTGTCGGCCTTGAGGCAGTGTTCGACGTCATCGACGATGTTGGTCGAGGCGAGCAGGATCTCCGGCGCGAGGTCGCGCAGCGACACATGCAGCACCAGCGGATTGTGTGCGAACCATGACAGGTCACTGACGTGCGGTTGACCGGCGACCGTGGCGAAGACGACCAGGTCGCTGTGTCGGATCAACTGTTCGGCGCTGTCGTGCACGGTGATTCGGCCGGTGGTGTCCGACTGCTCCAGGTAGCACCGGAAGCCTGCCGCGCTGTCGGCGGACAGGTCATGCACGCCGATCTCGTCGAACGACCAGCCGGTTGCGGCCAGGAAGGTGTGGATGTAGCGGGCGATCAAGCCCACCCCGAAGAACCCGACGCGCGTCGGTCGCGGCCGGTCGCGGCAGAGCCAGTCGGCCGCCGACGCCGCCGATGCGGCCGTCCGGGTGGCGCTGATGATCGAACTCTCCAGACAGGCGAACGGGTAGCCGGTGGCATGGTCGTTGAGGATCAGCACCGCCGATGCCCTTGGGATGCCGGCCGTCACGTTCTCCGGGAAGCTGGAGATCCACTTCAGGCCGTCCACCCGTGTCTTCCCGCCGATCGAGGCGGGCAGCGCGATGATCCGGGAGGACGGGCGGTCGGGGAAACGCAGGAAGTACGACGGCGGGTTCACCGAATCACCGGCGTCGTGCACCCGGTAGGTGGCCTCGACCAGCTCCGTGATCCGCTTCTCGCATCCGTGCAGCGTGCGCCGGACCTGGGCACCGGAGATCACCGCGAACGGTGGCACGGTGATCGGTGCGACCCTTGCTGGCTCTCTCGCGGTGGAATCGACGGTGGTCATTGCGAGGTCACCTCTACGGTCGGCGAGCAGTCGGCCAGACGCACCGGTTCGGCCATGGCGACGAGCACCTCGCGCGGTCCCTCGAAGGGCTCCCTGCCGTGCGCGGTGCGGACGTTGTCGACGACCATCAGGTCGCCGGCCTGCCACGGTTCGCGTACGGTGTTCGCCTCGTAGACGCTGTTGAGCAGCTGCACGACGTCCTCGCCGATCGGGTCGCCGTTGCCGAAGCGGGTGTTGAACGGCAGCCCGTCGGCGCCGTAGACGTCCACCAGGTACTCGTGCACCTCGGGGGCCATCGTCCACTCGTTGAGGAACGCGATCTGGTTGAACCAGCAGCGTCGGCCGGTGACCGGGTGGCGCACCACGGCGCTGCGGCGCTGTCTGGTGCGCAGTCCACCGTCGGGCTGCCACTCGAACGTGATCGCGTTGGAACGGCAGTAGCGCTCGACGGCGCTCCGGTCCTCGGTGCCGAAGGCCTCGGCGACGGACGCGCCGATCTCGTCGTTGTAGCTGCGGGTGAGCAGCCAGCCCTCGCGCTCGAACCGCTCGGTCAACTCGGTGGGCAGCGCGTCGAGCACGGTCGGTGAGTCGGCCACCGCGGTCGCCCCGCCGTCGGTGGGCGCGCTGAGACAGGCGAACATCATCAGGCCGGGGAACTCAAGCGTGTAGCTCAGTTCGTGGTGCATGCACATGGGCTGGTTCGGCGGCCATTTCGATGAGGAGTACACCCCGTCGGAGTAGGTCTGCCGGGGGGCGAAGGCCTCCCGCTCGGTCATCAGACCGGTGGCCAGCTTCGCGAAGACGGCTCCGGTCTCGGCCGCGTCACGCAGTCCGAGGCCGCGAACCAGGACCGAACCGTGCTCGGCGACGACTGCGCGCAGCGCGTCCCGGTGCTCGGCCGCCCAGGCCGGCGCGTCGCCGGTGACCTCGGCCCGCAGCCGTGGGGGTTTGCCGGATTCCAGTTCCACGTCGACCAGCGACGCCGTGGATGTGGACGACATCTCGATCTCCTTTCAACTCAACTGAGACTCAGGAAGAAGCGAACAATTCGGTGGCCTGCAGCACGGCCTTTGCTGCCTCGGCCGGACGGGTACGCAGGAAGTAGTGGCCGCCGTCGGCGAGCTCGTGCAGGTCGACCTGTCCGGCCAGAAGCTGCCAGTCGCGGTACCGGCGCGGGTACTCCGCCGTGCTCGGGTCGTCCGCGGCAACGACCACGGTGACCGGCGCGGACAGCTTCTGCGCGGGCGGGTGCTCCAGGGCGTCGGTGAAGTAGCGGTGAGCGGACACGCAGTCGTGCCGGTAGGCGGCGCCGACGTGCTCGGCGTGCTGCGCACTCAGCTCACCGAGTGCGGTGCAGCCGCCGTCCGTGCTCAGGTGCGCGGCGATCTCGGCGTTGCTCCGCCCGGTCAGCTCGGTGATGGCGGCGCGCCGGTCGTCGGCGTCACCGAGCAGTTGTGCGCCGAGGAACACCCGTTGGACGTGCACTCCGTGCTCCCGCAGCTTTCTGGCCGTCTCCACGGCCAACGCGGCGCCCGAGGAGTGGCCCCACAGCAGGACCCTGGTCAGACCACGCCCGGTGATCTCGTCGACGACCTGCTCGACCATCTGTGTCATCGGCACGAGCGGCTCGCTCCCGTCGGCCACGTCGTGACCGGGCGGCTCGACGGCGTAGACCGCCGGTCCACCGTCCGGCAGCGCCCTGGCCAGCGGCTGGAAGTTCACCGCGTTGCCGCCGGCGTAGGGGAAGCACACCAGTGCCGCGGTCTGCGCACCGTCCGATTCCGACAGCGGCTGAAGCAGCCCGGCACGCCGCTCGGACCTGCCGTCGACCAGCCCGGCCAGATCGGCGAGGATCGGGTGACGGGTGACGTCCTTGAGGGACACCGCACGGTCCAGGACGATGGCCAGCTTCACTGCCGACAACGACGTGCCGCCCCGGTCGAAGAAGTGGTCCCGCCGTCCGATCTGGTTCTGCGGGATGCCGAGCACCTTCGCCCAGGCGGCCGCCAACTGCTGTTCGGTCGGCGTATCCGGCGCGCGGAAGTCGTCCCGGACGACATCGAGTTCTCCGGCGAGTGCCTGCAGAGTCCTTCTGTCGATTTTGCTGTTGGCCGTCAGCGGCAGAGTCTCCCGCCAGTGAAGGGCCGACGGGACCATGTACGCGGGCAGCGACTCACCGAGCCGGTCCAGCACGACGTCGGCCTCGAGCGGCCGCCGACCGGAGTAGAACGCCACCAGGTGCTTGCTCCGGTCGGTCCGCTCGGCGACCACGACCGCACCGTCGCGAACACCGGGCACCTGCAACAGGGTGTTCTCGATCTCGCCGAGCTCGATCCGGAAGCCACGGATCTTCACCTGGGTGTCGCGGCGGCCGAGGAACTCCAGCTTTCCCTCGGGCGTCCAGCGGCCGTAGTCGCCGCCCCGGTAGAGCCGGGCGCCCTCACGGTGCGGATCGGCCAGGTAGGCCTGCCGGGTGCGCTCGGGGTCGTTGACGTATCCGCGGCCGACGCAGACGCCGGAGAAGACGATCAGACCGGGGGCTCCGAGCGGCACCGGTATCAGGTGCTCGTCGACGACGTAGACGTGCACGTTGTTGACCGCGGGACCCAGCAGGACCCGGTCTCCATCGGGCACGCGGTCCATGACCTCGTGGTTGGTGTCGTCCGAGGTCTCGGTCAGCCCGTAGGCGTTGACCAGCTTGATCCCGGGCTGGGCGGCGAACCAGCGCTGCACGAGCTCCTTCTTCAGCGCCTCGCCCGTGACCGACACGCACCGCAGGTCCGGCAGCTCGCGGGGGTGCTGCTTCAGCCAGGACACGACCACGTCCAGGTAGGAGGGTACGACCTGGAGGACGGCGACCCGACCGTCGACGATCTTGTCGACGAACCGCTGGACGTCCAGGATCACCTCCTGCTCCACCAGCAGGGTCCGCCCCCCGACCAGGAGCCCGGACACCAGCTGCCACAGCGAGATGTCGAAGCATTGGGGTGCGGTCTGGGCGACCACCTGTCCCTCGCCGATCTCCAGGTCGTCGATCTTGGCGTAGAGGTGGTTCAGCATGCCCGCGTGCTCGCACATCGCGCCCTTGGGCTCACCTGTGGAGCCGGAGGTGAAATAGATGTAGGCGAGCTGGTCCGGTGCGACGTGGAGGTCCAGATCATCGTCGGCATGGTCTTCCTCGTAGGCTGCGCCGACGAAGAGCTTCCGGACCCCGGGCAGCGAGTCGAGGGCCTGGTCGAGCGTGGCGGTGCTGCCGGGTTCGGTCAGCACGAGCCCGGATGCGGCACGGGAGAGCGTGGTCGCGAGGCGGTCGGCCGGGAAATGCGGCTCGATGGGCAGGTACACGCCGCCGGCCTTGAAGACCGCGAGGACGGCGACCATCCAGTCCAGGTTGCGCTCGGTCACCACCGCGACGACACCCTCGGGGCGCAGCCCCCGCGCCAGCAGGGCTCGTGCCACCCGGTTGGCGCGCGCGTTGAGTTCTCGATACGTCAGTTGCAGTTCCCCATGCACCGCGGCGACGGCGTCCGGGTGCGACGCCACCCGCTGCTCGAACAGTTCGTGGAACCGGTGGTCCGGCAGTTCCCGGTGTGGACCGGAGAGTTCTTCGAGCTGGAAGTGGAGTTCCTCGGCGGAGAGCAGGCTCTGCCGCCCGTGCTCGGCGTCCGGATCGGCGGCGATCAGCGCGAGTGCGGTGAGGTGGTATCCGGCGATCCTGACGGCGCAGTCCTCGTCGAGCGCGTCGGTCCGGTACCGCAACCGCAGCACAAGGTGGCCGCCGCGTTGCGAAAATCCCACCCACAGCACGGTGTTACCGGCGACATCTCCGCCCATGCCATGCGGATCGAGCACGGCCTCGAACGACGGCTCGGCCAGGCCCAGTTCGCACCTGAGCTCATCGACCGGGAAGTCCTTGTGCGACAGCAGGTCCGACGCGACCCGATGGGCGTCCAGCAGCAGCGTCCGCCACGAGTCGGGCTCGGTCGTCAGCCGGCAGGGCAGTGGCCGGCCGCCCTCCGCAGTGACATATCCGGTCGCGACCTCGTGATCGCCGGACAGCGCGGCGATCACCTTGGCGTGCGCTGCCAGCAGCACCGAGTCGAGCGGCACCGCCAGGTCCTTGGCCAGCCGGCCCAACGCCGCCACCACGTCGTCCGGGATCGGCGCCTCGTGTTCGCCGACGCCCTTCACCGGATTGAGCGTCCACCGCGGGATTTCGGTGAATCCACCGGCGACGAGCACATCGCGCCAGAATTCCCGGTCGGCCTGCGCGTGCATTCCCATCTGGCCGTCCCTCTCCATTCGCTTTCGCCACCTTGCTGTTCCGCTCCGAAAGGGCAGATCCGCTAACCCTTCCGCGTCAGCGCCTCGGGCTGATTGGGGGCTTCTCGCATCTCCGTGGCGGGGTTTCCTCCCCAGCGCGCGTGCTGAGGGACCTCTTCGCCTTTCATGAGGAAGGAGTCGGGTGCGAGCACCGCACCGGTGCCCATCGTCACGCCGTAATGGACATGGGCTCCCACACCGATGGTGCAGCCGGCGTCGAGGGTGCTGCGATCGGATTTGAAGGTGCCGTCCTCCTGCGAGTGGCACTGGATCTTGCTTCCCGCATTGAGCGTGCAGTCGTTCCCGATGGTGGTGAGCGTCCGCTCCGTCACATAGCAGCCGTCATCGAAGACCTTGCTGCCGATCCGAACCCCCAGCATCCGCCAGATCACGTTCTTGAAAGGGGTGCCGTTGAAGATGTTGAGGTAGGTGTCGGGCACTTTCCAGAGGCGCTCGTGCCAAAAGAAGTACGGGTCGTAGATGGAGCACACCTGCGGTCGCAGCGGGCGGAACGCCGCGATGCCGCGCTCCACCAGTACGAAGTAGACAGCGGTGAACCCGAGGCTGAACACCAGGAACGCCGCGATCAGCACATGCCCGTAGGAGTCGTACAGCTCGGTGCTCACCAGGCCGAGCATCGTGAGCACGAAGAAGTGCAGCCACCGCACGAGCAGGAAGAAGACCATCGAGCGGATGTTGTAGTGGTTCTTCGCAGCGAGGTTGCGGCGCAACTCGTCGCCGGTGCGCAGATGGTCGAACCGGGAATCGCGCTCCACCGACCGGGGAATCTCGAAGCACGGCGAGCCGAGCAGGCCCACCCCCTCGCGCACCTCGCCTTCGAGCGGAACCATCACCTTCGTCGCGAGGAGACAGTTCTCACCCGTCCTGGCCCCCGAGGGATAGGCGATGTTGTTCCCGAGGAAGTTGTATGACCCGATCGAGGCCCGGGACACCCGGAAGGACGTGCTCGAATAGTCGGCGTTGATGATGGAGAGCCCGTCGGCGACCATCGTCCCGCTCCCGACTGAGCACAGAAACGGGGTCTCGTGTTGCACTTCCGTGCCGAAGTTCGACCCGGTCTGCTCGACTCGGGACAAGTCGTATCCGATGCCGCGCAAGTAGTGGACGATGTAGGAGCTGTCACCGAACAGCCATGTGAAGAACTTGATGTTGGTCATGCGCCCGATCGCCCGGTGCGTCGAGTAATGAAACCCGTACAGCGGATAGACCTTGTCCGGCCTGACGGCCAGGTTCAGCAGGCGAGGAACGGCGAATATCACGGCCAGGCCCACGACGACGAAGCCGAAGTACAGCAGCAGGGAAAGGACCAGCGCGTCGATGTAGAGATCCGGCGATCCGAGCTCCACCGTGCCCGGGCCCAGCCGGTTGTGCAGCTCCGGGACCAGGGTCACCAGCATGTACGCGCCCCCGACAGCCAGTGGCACGTAAAGGAAGAGCAACTGAAGCACGGTGATGAGGCCGAAGCCGGCCCGGCGCAGAGTGCCGCATGCGGCCGGCCCGATCCTCAGGTAGTCGTGCTGCGTGAGCTGTGCCGGGGACCCGTGCCAGCGCTGACCGCCCGGGACCGCCTGGCCGCTGTACAGCGTGGACGTGTGGCCGAGTTGAGCCCCGTCGCCCATCGACGTGTCGATGTCGAGCACGGTCTTCTCGCCGATGAACACGTCCCGGCCGAGGGTGACCCGGCCGGTCTGGATACGGCCGGCGTGCGCCCGGTAGCAGAGGAAGAACGAGTCCTTTCGGATCACCGTGCCGGCGCCGACCGTGAGCAGGTCGGGGCAGGCCGGAACGTTGCGGGAGAGGATCGTGACCCCTTTGCCGATCCGTGCGCCCAGCGCTCGCAGGTACAGCACGTACAAGGGATTGCCGACGAAGAAGATCATCGGGTTGGCGTGGATCAGCACCTTGACGGTCCAGAAGCGCAGATAGGTCAGACCCCAGACCGGGAACTCGCGTGATTTCCATCGGCCGATGAGGAGCCATTTGGCCGCGATGGGGAAGGTGCACAGACCGACGAAGCCGATGCCTCCGAAGACGAACGATCGCAGGTAGATATCGATCACACCCGACCCGGCGGAGACCCATGCATAGCCTCGGTCGGCAACAAGTCCGGCGAGGAAGGAGTAGCCCAGGAAGAGCAGGAACTGCAGGGTTCCGCAGAGGGCGTACCGCACCGGGCCGACCGGGGTCACCACCTCGGTCGGCACCGGGACCGACGGCTCGACGGGCGCGGCGTTCGCGAGCCCCGTCGCCAGGCTGCGGATCGTCGGGTGCCGGTAGATGTCCTTCATCGACGCCGAGGGAAGGTCCGCCCGCTTCCTGACTCGTGCGCAGAAATGGGCCATTGTCAATGAGTTGGCGCCGAGGTCATCGAAGAAATGGCCTTCGATCGGCACCCGTTCGACGCACATGACGTCGGCCAGCACCTCGGCGAGGTTCTTCTCGATGCCGGTCTCCGGGCCGGTGTTCCTGCGTATATCGATTGCGGATTCATCCGACCCGGACGTCAGGACGTCGAGGGATTTCTCCTCCATGCGAGCTCCTTGAGGAACTTTCGAGCGTCGCCGCCATTACGGTCGGCGCCCCGTACTCGCGCTTTTCGATGGCCGGAGCGAGTGATCCGGAAATCGCGAGGTCGGGATCTGTTGTCCGGATCCCAAACCGCTGCCTCAGTCTTAGCTGCCCACCGTCGGGCTGCCACTCGAACTCGGTCGCATTGGTGCGGCGACAACTCTCCCGGTTCACCCCTCTTCCACAGTCCTGCCCGGCGGGACGGCGATGAGCTGCGCATGCGTCCCGACATACTGCATGCGAGTGGTGCGTGCCTGATCCGGGGGAACTGCGCCGGGGCGCGGGCGTTGACGACCTCCGGGGGATCGCAGCTGTGAGGCGGCGGAGCGACATCCGCGCGCTTCTCAGCGGTGGCGCGCGGCCGCAACCATCTGATGTCACTCGATCAAGCGAGGTACGCCCGCGCCCGCAGTGTGATCCTGGTCGTGCTCCGAGAGCATTCACCCACTGGTGTCAGAGTGCGGCTGACGTATCACGCAGCGATCGTGCAGGGCGGACTCGGTACACGTCGCACACGCCGGTGACTTCTTGCTCAGCGGCCCCGGAACGGGCGGACGCGGCAAACGCCTGGTCATTCCGGAACGACGTTGGCGGCTATGTCGATACCTCTGCTTGCGGCCAAACGTGGGCGCGAGCGCGCGAGGATGCCCTCGACATCGGCGAGCACGCCGTCATGTTGGCCAAGCGGCCGTAGGACCTCCACCCTGCGGGCATCTCGTTCCGGCTGGTTTCGGGAGCCGACGTCGCGGAGTGCGCCCGACCACGGCGCGGGCAGCGTGTCCCGGCGCGCACTCCTCATCGGCGGCCCTGCGGCCGCGACTGCCGCCGTCGGGGTCGGGTTCGTCCTGCGTGAGAAGGACGGCGGTCCGATGACTTCCCTTCGGCCGGCTCCTCTTCCGGCTCCGGATCCGGCGCGGACGGCACCACGCTCAAGGGCGTCAAGAGCGTCCAGACACGAAGGTGATGCGGCCGGGCGCCGGGGGAGCGGCCGGGGTGCTCGTCGTGGTGGTGGCCTGGAGGTAGTCGACCAGGGCCTCCAGTTCTGTGACCTCGCCCCCTTCCCGCGCGGTGATCTCGCCGAAGACGGTGAAGCCGTTGCCGCCGTTCGCGAGGAACTCGTTCAGGACCACCTTGTACGTGGCGTCCCGGTCCACCGGCTGTCCGTTGATCCGTACGGTGTCCGCGAGGAGACGGTCGGCGCCGGTCCGGCTCATGTCGACGGAGTAGTTGAGTTCCTCGGAGAGCTGGAGGAAACGCGGGCTGTCCGCGTTCACGCCGGTGAACTGCTGCTGGAGCGCGGTGATGAGCTGTGCGCCGGTCACCGGCAGGACCCACAGCGCGCCCTCGAAGGGCTGGACCCGGTAGGCGTCCGCGTACGTGACGGCGCCCCCGTCCTGGAACACGAGGTCGGCGCGCATGCTGCCGGGGTTCATGAGGGCGAGGTCGGCTCCGTGGGCTTTGCCTGCGGCGACCTGGGCGTCGGTGATGAAGCTGCCCAGCGGTGTCTCGGGCAGGGTCGAGCCACGGCCCGGGATGTCTGCCGAGATGTAGCCGACGACCCGGTTCGCCACGTCCTCGGAGCGGGTCCGCCAAGTCTCGATCAGCTTGGCCATGGCGGGCTGCTGCGCGGTGCCCACAGGCACGGGACGGTACTCCGCCCGAACGGTGCTGCGCACCACGTCCCCGGTGGCGTTGAGCTCGAAGCGCAGGTCGGTGAAGGAACGGCCGAAGGAGTCGGCCTGGGTGACCAGGCGCCGATGGCCGGACGGGTCGTTCACCGTGCACTCGTAGGAGGAGTGGGAGTGACCGCTGACGATCAGGTCGACCGCCGGCACCGCTTGCTCGGCGAGCGCCTTGATCCGGCCGCCGAGCCCGGCGCCGGGGCTGCCGTCGTCGCAGCCCGCGCCTGCCTGACCGGAGACCGCCTCGCCCTCGTGGAGGAGGACGACCTGGGCGCGCACGCCCTGCCGGGTCAGCTCCCGCGAGTACCGCTCGATGGCCGGCAGTTCGTCGTGGAATTCGACGTCCCGGATCATGGCGGCGTTGATGGCGCCGGGGGCGTCCTTGGTGACCAGGCCGATGAAACCGATCCGCTGCCCGTTCGGCAGGGTCTTGACGGTGTACGGCTTCAACAGCGGGGTCGTACGGCCGCGTTCGGTCACATTGGCGGCGAGATAGGCGAAGTCCGCGCCCTGGTACGGGGCGTCGGGGGCGCAGCCGTCCTCGGGATGGCAGCCACCGTCGACCATTCGCCGCAGCTCGGCCGGGCCCTCGTCGAACTCGTGGTTGCCGACGGAGGTGACACCGAGGCCGAGCTCTTCGAGGGCGTCGACCGTCGGCTCGTCGTGGAAGAGCGCCGAGAGCAGCGGGCTGCCGCCGATCACGTCGCCGGCGCCGACGGTGAGGGTGTTGGGCCGGCCTGCGCGGGCCTCGTCGAGAAGCGTGGCCAGCTGGGCGAGCCCGCCGGCCTGGATCGCCGGGCCGCGGTGGGTGATGCGTCCGGCCGCGCCTTCCACGGGGAGGAGGTTGCCGTGCAGGTCGTTGAGGGCGAGCAGCTGGACAGGGGTGCGGGCAGGTGGCGCGGAGTCCGCCGCCGCGGGGTCGGGTCGGACGGCTGCGGGCCCGGCCAGGAGCAGGGGGACGAGGGCGAGCGCGGGTACCCCGCGCCGCACGAAGCGGTTGATCATGACGGTGGTTGTACGGGTGGGGGAGCGGCGCCGGTGACCTGCCACACCGGCGCCGCGCGGAACATCACCACAGAAACGATCGTTCGGCTCGCCCGGATGGCGGACGATCGGTTCGTCGATGTCCCGTCGTCGTGGGGCAGGGCTCCCGACGGGTCCAACTCGCATGAGGCCACGGCTCTGATAGGTTCCATGCCTTGATCCGCCGGTGAGGCCTTTCCGCCGGCAGTGCTGGGGAGGGGGCTCCGTGCGCCGGGTGCCGTCAGGGTTGCGCAAGCCGTTGTTCATAGGGCTGTCGCTGGTGTTGTCGGTCACCGGGGCGGTACTTTTCTTCGGCGTCGACCGTTCGGACAGCAGTGGTCATTCGGCGGCGAATCGGGCGCAGTTGAAGCGTGCCTGTGCGGGACTGCTGCCGTACGAGGAGCTGCGGGGCCTCGTGCCCGACGACGTTGCGGGCGAGGTGAGCCAGTACGGCACCATGCTCCAGCCCGATCAGGAAAGCCGCTCCCTGGTGAACTGCTCCCTCACCTGGCCGGGGCATGGGTCGGTGCGGGTGCGGGCCGTCGCGCTCATCTCCCGGATGCCGACGACGGTGCGGGCCGAGGACCTACTGCCCGGCGGTAACGAGGAGGGGTACGAGGCGCCCGGAGTCACCGGCTGGGTAGGCAAGGACGGGCGGACGTGGGTCGTCGCCGAGTGCCCCGGCGGGATCGAGGGCCGGGTCCGCGAGGTGTCCGGGATGTATGTGACAGCCGTTGTCGATCTGCCCGTTCCCGGCAAGGGGAAGCCGGCCAGGAATCTCGCGGACTTCCGTACCGCCGTCCAGGTCGCCAACGGGATCACCGCAGCCCAGAAATGCGGTGGCTCCCCGCTGAAGGTGCCCACGCGGGTCGTCGACACGTATGAGGTCCATGTCACCAAGGATGCGGACGGGGGCAACATGAGGGTCACGAAGGTCGACGAGCCCGGCCTGGGCGTGAAGAAGTGCCGTGGCCTCGGCAAGCGCGCGGGCTTCCCCGGTACGTGGACCGCCGGCGGCGATCTGCAGGACTCACGGCTGCTGAGTGTCTGCGAAGCCACCGTCCTGGACCGCGAGGACCCGATGAACACCGATCCGACTCCACCCGACGGTGCGGTCGTCAATGTCTCGGCGGCGAGTTGGGCCGGGCCGCTCAGCGAGTCCGCCAACGGCGAGTATCACCGTTCCGGTGACAGCTTCGCTTTCCGCGAAGGGGCACGGACAAAGGTCATCCCCGACTCGGCGCCGCGCGAACTCGCCCTGTGGGCAGGGTCGGAGTGCGCAGCGGGCACCACGTACCACCGTGTCACCGTCCGCACGGAGACCTCCGACGTCAGCGAGTACACGCTCAGCGAGGCAGAACGCACCAAGTTCTCCAAGGATGCCCGCAAGCTGATGGACAGCTATCTCGCCGACCCCGACGGCTGGCCCGGGCAGCAGCGGTGCCATGACACCAAGATCCTAGGAGAGGTGGAGGGATGGCGGTGAGGCGGCGGATTGTCCTGCGGGCGGTCGTGGCCCTGGTCGCAGCGGCCCTTGCCGTCGCCGGGTATCTCCAGGTGCACGGCGACTTCCAGCGCTGGAGCGACGAGTCGGCGCTCGACGGAGCCTGCGACGGCCTGCTCGACCGGAATACGGTGCGCGGCGTCCTCGGGCCGGGAGCCGTCGAGGTCGAGAACGAAAGACGCGGTGCGGGCCTGGTGGGCTGCGAGGTGCACGTCTACGGCGGCGGCACCGCCGAAATCCGTGTCCTCGACACCGCACACGTCGGACAGTCCCTGCTGGACTCCCTCTACGCGGGATCGCCGACTGCGCCCGCCGTGCCGGTGGGGCACGGATGGACGGGGCTCTTCGGGGCCACCCCGGACCGCTTCGGAGCGGCGGACCCCTTCAAGGCCGACGAGTACAAGAAGGTGACCACGAGCCTGGTCCTCGAGTGCACCGGGGAGAGCAGTGCCAAGGGCCTGTCCGTCACCGTCGAGACAACCCTCGACAGGACACTGGACGACCCGGCCGAACGTCCGCAGTTCACCAGGATCGCCACCTCCACGGCGGCCGGGGCCTCGAAGGCCCGGCACTGCGGAGCCAAGCTCGGGAAGCCCGTCAGCAGCCTCGACCTGCCGGTGAACGAGGACGAGTACGAGCCGCTCCGCACAGCCGACGGAACCTGCTCCGGCATCCCCGCCGCACGCGGCGTGGTGATCGCCACCGAGACCGCCCGCGGGGGCGCCCCGTACGAAACGTGCCGGCTCGCCGACGCCGACCACAGCACACGCTACGTACTCGAAGCGCACTATGGCCCCTACGCGCAGGAGCGGTTGCTCGGCTACGAGGAGGAGCCCCATGACGACGTACCGAACACCGACACACCCGCGCACCATCGCGACCCCGACGGCCGGATGAGCTGGACGACGGCCAAGTGCCCCGGCGGACAGGCCCTGTTCACCGTGCACCCCTCGTTCGAGAGGGGGGAGAACCGCAAGTACCCGGGAGGCAAGGCGGACCTTGCCTACGAACGTGCCGCACTCAAGGCGTTCGCCGAGCGCTCGGCGAAAGCACATGAATGCTCCGCCCCCGTCACCCCTTGACTCAGAGCCCGGTGACCTTGGCGCTCGCCGACAGCTCGTAGACCAGGATGACCGTGCGGCGGCCGCCGGGCGGGAGGGTGACGTCCCAGCGGGCGATGCCCTCGGCGTCTACCGAATCGGGCGCCGGGGAGCATGAACCCTTGTGCAGGCGTAGCTCCACCGCCGAGACCTCGGAGACCGGGATCCGCTCCCGAAGGACGACGACCCGCTCGCCGTGCTCCCCGGGGGCGGAGAACCGGGACAGGTCCAGTCGGACCGTGCGGGTGACCACGGTCCGCTGGGTGATGCCGGCGGTGTCGCGGGACTCCTCGGCATGCCGGACCACCCTGTAGTCGTCGCGGCTGCCGAAGGCCAGCTCGACGGGCGCGCCGGGGGCAGTGAAGTCCAGCGTGCCGCGGCCGCTGAATCCGCTGCCGCGGACCAGGTCGACGGGCCCGGCGAGCAGCGCATGGCCGGACAGGTTGTCGAACCGCACCACCTGGGTGACCAGGGGGGACAACTCCGGTGAGCAGGCGTACTCACTGGGCGCGGCCGTGGTGAACGCGGAGAGCGGCACGCGGTGGGCGCGGCCGTCACCGGGCACCGAGACCGGCGCGGGGGATCTCAACACCCGTGCCTCGCCGCCGTCGTCCAGCCCCGGCAGGCCGAGTACCGGGGCCGGGCCGAGGGCCCCGATCTCCTCCTCGCGCAGCTCGACGTCGACCGTGCGGCGCTCCGCCGCGGAGCGGTCCTTGAGCGTCAGCCGGTCCTCGCCCAGCCGTGGCGGCTCGGTGGCCAGTGCAGAACGGGCCGTCGACAATGTCAGCCGTACGTCCGACCAGTCCTCACCGGTGCGCTGCCAGACCATCGCGTCGGTCTCCAGCGTCAGGGAGTCCCCGTCGAGCACGGCCCGGTAGGCGGGCCGCCACAGCGCACACGGGGTGAGGTGGCTGAGGCGCAGCCCGACCGGCCCGGCGGCCGCGGCCTCCACGGTCAACTCGATATGGCCGACCAGCTCGGCCGGCTCCCCCTCAAAGAGGTGCATGGCCCGCTGGGCTTCCCCGAGTTCGACAGCGAGGGCGGCCAGCCGGGCCTCCACGGTGCGGAGTTGCTCGCCGTGCGCGTCGCGCTCGTCGTCCACCCGGTCCAGTTCGCGGGCCCAACGGGTCCGTTCGGTCTCCCCGGAACCGGCGCCTTCGCCGACCTCCCGCAGCAGATCGGCGGCGAGGCGGCCGAGCAGGCCGAGGCGGGCACGCAGCCGGTCGCGCCGCTGCTCCAGGGCCACCCGCTCCACTTCGAGGGTGTGTACGCGGTGGCGCAGGGCGGAGTCGTCGTCGGTGGACGGCAGCGGCCCGCGCGGTGTCCAGCTGCGGACGATCCGTACGTCGAGCACGGTCGTGGGGTGATCGGCGGTCAGCTCGGCGTGGAGGGTCCGGTCGACGGCCAGCGCACTGACCGGTCCGAGGCGCAGCCGTTGGATCCCGGCCTCCAGGTCGAGCACGGCGGCGCGCTCGACGTGGGCGCGGTCCTCGAGGCATGTGACGGCGGTGACGGGGAGGGCGATCGGCTTCGGGGCCGTGGACATGGCGGGTGTCAGCTCCTGCGGTTGCCGCCGACCAGGGCCTTGCCGGTCGGGATGCGGATCTCGTAGCCGCCGTCGAGAGCGGCAGCGGCGCCTGCGGGCAGGTCCAGCCGCCAGATGCGGGTGCCCGGCGCGTGCCGATCGGGTCCCGTGCCTTCCTCCGGAGCAGTCCAGTCGGCCCGTTCCTCGATCCGGACGTCCGGTTCGGAGGTGACCGGCACCCGCTCGCGGACTTCCACGGTGACGGGCCTCGCGAGCCGGTTGGCCAGCTCCACGTGGACGCGGTGGTCGAGCACGGTGGTGTTGCTGCGCAGGCCCGAGGTCGACTCGTGCAGATTCGTACGGCGGGTGACCCGGATGCCCTCGGCCGGCCCGAGCCCCACCCGGCGGACACCGCCGGGGGCAAGCGTGGGCAGCGCGGCGGTCAGCAGGAAGTCGTCGTCGACGGTGACCTCCACCGGGCCGGCCAGCAGTGCCTGGTCGGTGGCGTTGGAGAGCACCAGCGTCGCGTACACGGTCTGCTCCACGGACGGCACGCAGAGGTACTCGGTGCGCAGGCCGACCGGGATCTCGCCGACGGTGACGGTGTGCCAGGTGCCGTCCGACGGAATGTCGGCGCGGGCGGTGGCATCGAAGCGGTGGTCGAAGGAACCCGCTGACTCGCGGGGCCGCACGGCTTTTCCGGGCAACGGCAGCGCGGCCACCGCTTCGGCGCGGCGGCGGTACTCGGTCGCCACCGGGTCGAAGGGGGAGTCGGGAAACAGCCGGCCCCTGCGACCGCCCTGCTCGTCGGGGCCGCACAGGACCAGGGCGGCATAGTCGAGCTCGGCACCGCTCGGCTGCGGCGGACCGGCCACCGGTGCCGGAGGGGGCGGCGGCGCGGCCCGGCCGGGAGCCGCGGGCGCCATGCCGGCCGGGGCACCCGCGAAGGACCTGCCGCCGAAGGCCGCCGGGGGAGCGCCGGATCCGCCGCCGGCCGCCCGGACC
>NZ_JBEXPH010000177.1:0-16405 GCF_040611955.1 Streptomyces sp. NPDC006510
CATCCGCATACCTCACACACCACGGAATACAGCCATTACGGCGAACGCGTCAGGGACTTCGAGAAGGTTCACCCCAACGGGCCGAAGTCAGTAACGCGAGGATGAGCGACGTCAGCGCCGATCTCGCCCGCAGCCGGCTTCGCAGACTCCCGGCCCTGACCGAACCACCGCCGCGCGAACGCCTCTCACCTCAGCAGACACGTCACCGACCTGCCGGGAACACCCCCACGCTGAGGGTCGGACTCATCGGACTGGGATGGGCCGCCACCACGCCCGGGTCCCGCGAACCCTGGACGGTGTTGTCCTGGTCGGCGCGCTCGTTTTCTGGCGAACACCGGTCTACCGAGGTCTACACGAGTAGCGTCCGCGGAAGTCCTGGCGGAGTGAGCAAAAGGTGGTGCTATCAATGGCCCTCGACATCCCTGGCCCTGAAGCCTCAAGAACGGATGCGTCCCCCCCTTCCGGGGATGCTTCCGCTAGCACGGCCGGAGCCGGCGGGCAGGGGCGGAACGCCGTCCGGGCCACCATTGGGTCGGTCTGGATGGGGACCACCCTCGAGTACGTCGACTTCGCTCTCTACGGACTTGCTGCGGGTCTCGTCTTCGGCCCGGTCTTCTTCCCGGACACGGCGCCCGCGCTCGCGCTCGTCGTGAGCTACGCGACGTATGCCGTCGGGTTCCTCGCGCGCCCGGCCGGCGCCCTCTTCTTCGGGCGGCTCGGCGACCGGCGCGGCCGCAAGACCGTGCTGCTCTTGACGATCGCGCTCATGGGCCTCGCGACCTCGGGCATCGGCCTCCTGCCCAGCTACGCAACGGCCGGCTACCTCGGCCCGGTACTGCTTCTGCTGCTCAGGATGGCGCAGGGGTTCGCGGCGGGCGCGGAGCTGTCCGGCGGCGCCATCATGCTCGCCGAGACAGCCGAGCCGAAGCGGCGGGGGCTGGTCACCTCGGTTATCGCCATCGGCTCCAACGGCGGTGTCCTGGTGGCGTCCGGTGTCTGGCTCGCGATCTCGGCGATGCCCAAGGACGACCTGCTGGCATGGGGCTGGCGGATCCCCTTCCTGGCGAGCATCATGCTCGCCGCGGCGACCATGATCATGCGCCGCAAGATGCCGGAGAGCCCCGTCTTCGTCGAAATCTCCGAGCAGTGCGAACAGCCTGAAGCGAAGCCGAAGGCGGTCGAGGCCGCTGAGCCAGCCGCTCGCGGGCACCGCGCGTTCCTGGCGCTCCTCGGGCTGCGGATCGCGGAGAACGGTCCGTCCTACCTGTGCTCGACCTTCGTCGTCGGATACGTCGCGACCTACCTCAGCGTCAGCCCGGGCGTCCCCTCCCTCGCCGTGTTCATCGGCGCGCTCCTCGGAATGGCGACCGCGCCGTTCGTCGGGCAGCTCTCCGACCGGCTCGGGCGGCGCGTGGTCTACCGCGTACTCTGTGCCTTCCTCGTCGTCTATCCCTTCGTCGGCTACGCGCTGATGAACACCAAGGACCCGACCGTCGTCTTCGCTGTCATCGTCGTCGGCTTCGTCATCGCGTCGGTGTGCATGTTCGCCGCACAGGCCGCGTACGGCGTCGAACTCTTCGGCAGCCGCAGCCGCTACAAACGGATGGCGCTCGGCAAGGAGGTCGGCTCGGCCCTCTCCGGCGGCATCGCCCCGCTCGTCGCGGCGGCCCTGCTCGGCTGGTCCGGCCACTGGTGGGTCATCGCGGCGTACTTCGCCCTCATGGCCGCGATCGGTTTCGTCACGACGTTCTTCACCCCCGAGACGGCCGGGCGGGACCTGCACGACCCGCGGGACGCGATGTGAAGGCGCCCTTGAGCGGGGAGGCGCTGCGGTGAGAGGAGCCCGGCAGACGACGCGGAACGACGTGGCGCGGATCGCGGGGGTCTCCACCGCCGTGGTCAGTTACGTACTCAACGACGGTCCGCGCCCCGTCTCGGAGTCGGCCCGTCGCCGCGTCCTGGCCGCGGTGGAGAAGACGGGGTACCGCGTCAACGACGTTGCCCGCGCCCTCAAGAGCGGGCGCACCCGGGCCTTCGGGCTCGCGGCACCTAGTCTGCTGAACCCCTTCATCGCGGAGATCGCCCGGTCCGTGTCACTGGCCGCCGCGGAACGGGGCGCCCTGGTCCTCCTCGGCGACACCGGGGAGGACCAGAACCGCGAGGACCAGGTCCTGAGGTCGTTCCTCCAGCGCCAGGTCGACGGCATCGTGTACATGAGCACGAACGAACGGCTCAGCGCGGACATCGCGACAGGCTGCGACATCCCGATCGTCGTCTTCCAGCTCGCCGACGACAACCCGTTCCTCGCCTCGGTACGCATCGACGAGGCCGCAGCCAGCCGGGCCGTCGGTGAGCACCTGCTCTCCCACGGATACCGACAACTCGCGGCCGTGGTCGGACCGGAATCGATGCGCAACTCCAGCCTCAGGCTCGAAGGATTCGACCAGGCCCTCGATGTCGTCGGCATCCCGAACGAGCAGCGGCACCACCTCTACGCCGGTACGACACGACAGGCCGGCTGGGCCGCCGGGCACCGCCTCCTGGCCGAATACCCCGGAACCGAAGCGGTCTTCACGGGCAACGAGTCCCTGGCCATCGGTGTCATCGCGGCGGCCCACGCCCTCGGCCGCCGGGTGCCCGAGGACCTCGCCGTCATCGCCTTCAATGGCAGCGAGGAGTCACGCTTCCACGTCCCGGCCCTGTCGATCTCGCGACAGCCCGTCCAGGAGATGGCCACGAAGGCCATCGACATCCTCAACGCCTCCACCTACCGGCCCGACGACCACTACTTCGCAGCGAGCCTCATCCCCCGCAGGTCGTGCGGCTGTGACGGCGGCCCCCGTCTCGACGACGAACCAGGACCGCACTTCTCGTACTCCCCGTGATCTCCGCACCCCCGCACCTTCCCCACTTCCATGATCCCCGTACGAAAGGAACCGACGTGCCCACATCACGTTCCCTCTCCCGCCGCATGTTCGCGAAGGCCGGCGGCGCCGCACTCGCCGGTGCCGGAATCGCCGCCGTCCCGGGCCGGGCGTCCGCCGCAGCACAGTCCGCCCCTCTCCGGCCCCCGCTCTGTGCCCGACAGACCACCGCATCCGCCCAACCCGGCGGAAAGTGGTACCCCGACGGCTCCCCGCGCCGCTTCCCCGGGTTGACCTTCACCACGCCGGTCGCGGCGGGTGCCTTCAAGGACGCGCTGACCCAGGTGCGGGACAAGATCCGGCAGGCCCCGCTCGGGGCGCTGTTCGTGACGCTGCCGCACGACACGTACCACACGACGATCCTCGAAGGCCCCGTCGACCAGCCGCGCTCCGCGACCACCTGGCCCAAGGACCTGCCGATCGACGCCCCGCTCGACGACGTGCTCGCGGCGTTTCTCGACAAGCTCCGCAGATCGCCACTCACTGCGCCCCGCACGCTGACCTTCACCCCCCGGGAGGTCAACGACATCACCAAGCCGAACAAGGTGTTCTCCATCAAGCTGCAGCCGGACGCGGCGACGGCCACCGCTCTCGCCTCCTTCCGGGCCGCTCTGGGCAGCCTGCTGCAGATTCCCGCGCCGACCTCGTACGACTTCCACGTCACGGTCGGCTACCGGCTGTACACGAACACGGAGGCCGAGGTCGCCCAACTCCAGGCATGGCGCACCGAATGCCTCCAGTTGATGCCCCCGACCGTCACGCTCAGCGGGTGTCAGTTCACGGTCTTCGACAACATGGCCGGCTTCCCCGTCGTCAGAGACCTCTGAGCCTGCGCCTGCGCCGACCGGCGTCTTCCGCCAAGGAAGTCGTACGCCCAGGAACAACCGAAAGTTGCTCACCATGACCGAACCCTCGCTGCGCGGCCACCGCCTCCCCACCGCCGAGGCCGGGCCCGGCGGCAAATGGCATCCGGACGGGTCGCCCCGTCACTTCCCGGGGAACACCTTCATCTCGATGGTTTCCGAAGGCCCGTTCCAGCACTCCCTCGGCCTGATCCACAAGGATCTGGCCGGGGACCCTCTGTCGGAGCTCTTCGCGCTCCTGCCTCCACCGAGCCACCACGTCACGCTCCTCGACGGCACGCTGGCGCACTCCTTGCCGGACCAGGGGATCCGCGGGCTCACGCTGGAGCACGCCGACCGGTTGCGGCGTGCAGGCACACGGGCGCCACGGACGCTGACGTTCGCGGTGCAGGGCATCTCCGACATCACCCGGGCGGACACCCAACTCTTCGTCCTGCTCGAACCGGACGCCGAGTCGGCGCAGGCACTCCTGGACTTCCGGAGGAAGGCTATCGGGCTGCTCGGACTGGTGGCGGAACCCGGCGGCCATGTCTTCCATGTCAGCATCGCCTACCGCATTCTCGAGGAGCGCGAGCACGAAGTCGCCGCCCTCGCCGCCCTGAGAGAGCGCCTGGGGCAGCACCTGCCGGACTCGGTGACCTTTGACGGGTGTGACTTCGCGTCGTTCGACGACATGACGGCCTTCCGCCCGGTGCTCGTTCTGTGATGGACACGGCGGGCGCACTCAGCCAGCTCATGGGACTGGCCAACCTCGTTGTCGGAGCCGTACTCAGCCTCATCATCGGTCTGGAACGCCAATACCACAGCAAACCCGCGGGGGCCCGGACCCACGCACTGGTGGGACTCGGCTCGTCCATCTTCATGGTGGTCTCCAAGTACGGCTTCCTCGGCAGCCCCACAGGAGCGGTCGACGGATCGCGGATAGCGGCACAGGTCGCCTCCGGCGTCGGCTTCCTCGGCGCGGGGCTGATCTTCGTCAAACGCGACACGGTGCGCGGTCTCACCACGGCCGCGAGCATCTGGGTGGTCGCGGCCGTCGGGCTCACGGCTGGCGCCGGCCTGTGGATCGTCGGAACGGGCGCGGTCCTGATCTATCTCGTCCTGGTCGCGACCCTGACCCGGTTCAGCGGTGTCCTGCCGCATTCGAGCAATGGGTTCCACAGCGTCGTCGTCGAGTACGAGGACGAGGCCGGGGCGTTGCGGGACATTCTCCGGTCGATCGTGACCCATGGGTTCACCGTTCTCGACTTCTCGGTCGCAGATGCGGACCGCGAGGAGGACGGAGAGGGCAAACCGCTCCTGAAGGCAGCCCTCGAAGTCAGCAGCAAACATGCCGACCTCGGTGACCTGACCAGCGGCATACGCGACCACGAGGCAATCCGCTCGGTCGAAGTCGTCGGGAGCGTGTGAGTCCGGCTTTCCGCATTCCGATGAGCGGCACCCTGTGGGCGGTGGCGGCGCGTCCTCTTCAGCGACGGCGGCGCCCCTCCTGCCGGACTGTGAGCCCAGGCCGCTCGGTCAGGTACCTGAGCGCATCATCCATGTCCCGCTGGGCGGCCTCGGCACGCGCCGGTGGTCGACGGTCAGAGTCGGCTGCGGAACTCGCTGGAAGGTGGCCCAGATGGCGGCTTGATCGGCACTACACCCCGCAGGTGGAAAAGCCGGGGCATGACCGCCCTCAAGGCCCGAGCCCCGGCGTCGGCCTCTTCGCGCCATGCTTTCCAGAGGCGACGATGGGACGGCATGATGGCCATCTTCCTCGGCCTGAGAGGGTGCGCGAACACTCCACCCGGGCACCAGGCCATGCTGACCAAGGCTGCGGGCATCCCGGACGCACCAGGCCAACTCAGCGGCAATAATCGAGGAGTGACTTGCGCCCAAGCGCTGCGAAATCAGCCACGGCGCCACGGTCGAGGCCGCCGCCCGCTCGGTCGGCTTCGAGGACGCGCGCATGCTGCGCCGCCTGCGCGCCCGCGCGGCCTGACGACGGCCAGCAGAGCCGACCCGTGCCGGTGCGGGCCGGCGGCGCACTTTTCCTGGACTGATTCGCCGGCCAGCGCGTTTCCCCTGGACCAGCCTTCCTACGGGTGATGAGGCCGGGTCGGCTCCGCGAACTCAGTCGTGACGGGCGAGCTTGACCGCAGATGAGCAGGATCACGGCCAGGACAGGGATAAGCACCAGGTCCGAGAACACACCGAGGAGCAGCCCGCCCAGCATCGCGCCGACCATCGAGCCGCTGGCCGTCACCAGGGTGAAGCGGTGGTTGGCGTGTGGCACCGCGAATCTGCCGTCACAGCTGTAGCGGGCAAAGGCCAGCAACATGGCCGGTAGCGACACCAGCACCGCCATCACCGACGCCGGAATCACCGACTACCCGGACCGCGAGGTCGTCGTCAGTAGACGGCCGGGTGGGCCCTTCCCCGCCACCAGGGAAGGGCCCACCCGCGTTCACAGACCGGGGGCCTGGGCGAAGGCACTGGCCTTCGCCGGCTTGTGGCAGGCCACCACGTCGACGACGTCCTGCTGCCACCGGGGATCCGCAGCGCTACTTGAAGACCTCCTCGATGCGGCGCTCGCGGCTACGTCAGGAAACGGTGGATCAGCTCGCCGGTCTCCTCTGGGCGTTCGAGATACAGCATGTGGCCCGCATCGAGTTCCGCCACCGTGCAGATCCACCCGGTCGAGGTGACGGGCGTCCAGCACGGCGAGCATGTCCGCCACATGGGCTTCGGTGTTCCACGGCGGGGCGTGGTCGCAACGTCCATGCCCGCGCAGGTCCGGCGCGATGACCGAAAAGTCGCGCAACGACGTGTCGGCGATGCGCCGCCAGCGAGCGCCGTGTCCCTTGATCCCGTGCAGCGCAAGCAGTGCGCGCCCTTCCGCTGCACCGTAGTGACGGACGTACAGCGCCGTCACCTGTGCCCGCCTCCTCCGCTGCCGGGTGCTCCAGCCATCTGATCACGCGGTGTGGCGGAGCGGTAGGAGTGGCCGAGTTCCGGGCCGAGGCCGAAGTAGTGCCGGAAGTTGTAGAGGAGCGGGCTCCATGCGGCTGGGTCGATGTGATCGGTACCGGGGAGGACTATGCGGGGGTCGGCGTGCACCTTCAGTACGTGGGCCTCGACGATGAGGAACTCACCGGAGGCATCCCGCCGGATGCACTCGGCGCGTGCCTCCAACTGGAGCGGGCATCCGTCTACCCGCGGCGGCCGGACCGTGTGGGACGGGCGGCTGGTCAGTCCCGCCGCGCCGAACTTGTCCTTCTCGAAGCGGCAGCCGTCGTGCTTGGTCGGGGGGACCGGATGGCGGCCGGTGAGCGGGGCCAGACGCTCGACTGACTGCCACTGATCGGGGGCGGCGATGTTGATCACGAGTTCGGGGCGGGCGGTGAGATTGTGCGCGCTCTGGCCGTCCGGGCCCAGGCCGAGCACGATCACCTGTCCCAGTGCCCATGTGGAGGAGATCGGCGCGAGGTTGACGGAGGCGTCCGGGTTCTCGGTGCTCAGGAGCACCACAGGAGTGCCGAAATACAGAACGCTCGGCTCGATGGAGACACAGGGGTCGGTGCCGGAGCCGGGCCGGACGAGGGGCTCACCGATCTTCATGATCGAAGCGTAGGAGCGGATCACTTCGGCACCCGCCGAACCGTTCCCGTCCCGTGAGACCCGGAACAGAGTTAAAGAACGATCGTTCTTGACTGGTCATTCCTAAACCATGTACGGTCATTCCATGGGACGACCGAGAGGATTCGACGAGGCTGACGTAGTCCGGTCGGCGGCAAAGCTCTTCGCCGGCCGGACCTATGACGGCACATCCGTGGACGACCTGGTGTCACACCTCGGTGTGCACCGCAACAGCCTGTACAAGACGTTCGGCAGCAAACGCGGGCTCTACCTGGCCGCGCTGAAGTGGTCCCTGGACCACGAGGTCACCACATTGGCCGAGCGCGTCGCCGCAGCGGGCGACCGAAGGGAAGGGGCGTACGAGGTTCTCGCCGACGCGGTCACCGGAACAGAACTCGACCTGGTCCTGCTGGCAGCGGTCGAGCGGGCACCGGTGGACGCCGAGGTGGCACGACTGGTCGGCGAGGCGTTCACCGCGCTGGACAGGGCAGTTGGCGACGCGGCCCACACCCTCGGGAAAGGTGGCGCCCGCGCCGCTCCGGCAGCGGCCACCGCGCTCCTCATCGGGCTACGCACACGCGCCAGGTCCGGCACGACCGACGAGGGCATCATCCGGGCCGGCGCCGGCCTGGCGCAGCGCCTCGGTCAGCCCTGACACTCTCACAGCAAAGGAAGCACCATGGCACACATCAGCATCGACGACGGCAACCTGATCGTGGAGATCGAGGGGCTTGACAAACTCTGGGCGTTCAAGAGCCGCCTGACCATTCCGCTGGCCCATGTGCGCGGCGCCACGGCTGACCCCGGGATCGCCAAGCAGCCCAAGGGGCTCCGATCCCCGGGCACCCATGTCCCGGGCATCGTCACCGCCGGCACCTTCCACGTCGACGGCGAACGGATCTTCTGGGACGTCCGCGACCCGGCCAAGGCGGTGGTCATACAACTGGCCGACGAACGCTACGCCCGCCTCGTGATCCAGGTTTCCGATCCCCGGGCGACCGTGGCACTCGTTGAAGACGCCCTGCCCAACTGACCCCGCCCACGCGCAGACCGAGGCCGCTCTCCGTAGTGACGCGGAAGCCGGCGGCGCACAGGAAGAGAGATTGAACTCCTTCGCCGCCGTCAACGGCCAGGCATCGTCGCAGGGACGGTACTGGGGGGCCTTCCGGGTGGCCGGCGTACGGGTCCGTGGCCATGGTGCTGGAGCGGTGCCCACAGTGGTGGCTGGAGCTGGCAAAGGATGATGCGTGCGGACAGTCGGTCCAGCACGTGCTTCTCGACTGTGTGGACACCGAGGAGATCACCGATGAGGTTCTGGCGGCGTGCATGCCGGCCCTGGTTCTGCCGGAGTGGGCGGAGCTCCCGGCGCCCGAGAAAACTCAGCGAGAGTGGCTACGGCACATCGGTCAGCGTGTCACGCGGCACCCGCGGCTGCAGGACATGGCCGCAGCGCTCCTGCACGACGCGGCCGCCCACTGCATCAAGCAGGGACGGCTGCTCCACGCCACAAAGCTGCGGCGACTTCCACCACATGAGGTGACATCCCTCGCCCATGATCTCGCTCTGACCAGCGACGACGCCAAGAATCTGAAGAAGCTGTGGGCGATGGTTGCGGAGCTCCCCCAGCCCGCAGCCGTGGAACGCCCCTCCAAGTACGACAGGAATGGACCCCCTTCACCGAAACTGCTCCTGAGTAACGACAGCCGCGTCAGTACGCTCGCCGCCTGCCACGAGCCTCAGGCCGTATCCGTCGACCTGAGGCCCTTGCCCGTATCGGTAAGCTCACGGTCGGCGTCAGCTCCGGCCAACACACCTCCGGCCACGGGTCCCATGCGCCGGAGACCGGGTGTGAGGGCGAGGGTGATCGCGGCGGAGGCGGCGGCCATCACGGTCATGGCGGTGGCGGGTGAGGTCAGCTGCGCAATGCCGCCCGCGACAGCCGCGGCAATGCCCTGCATGGTGAACATGCCTGAGGAGTGCAGTCCGAGAGCGTGGCCCCTCAGCTCGCTCGGGGCCAGGGACATCAGGCGTTCCTGGAGGAGCAGGTTGGCGGAGAAGCCGATCGATGCCACGGTCACGGCGGCGAGTGCGATGGGCAGTGCCGGGTGGAGGACGAATATCAGATACGGGGCTGCGAGCAGCAGCAGCAGCAGTGGTGGGGCGCCGGATCTGTCGCGCCGGTGTCTGGGCAGGAAGCGGCCGGTCAGGGTGTCGCCCGCCAGCATGCCCATCGCGACGAAGGCGAACAGGAGCCCGGCGTGGCGTGGTGCGTAGGAGACGAAGAGGGACTCGCAGCCGACGATGAGTCCGTTGGGTACCCACAGGGCGAGGTAGACGCGGCGCCGCGGTTTATCTGTCCACAGGCGCGCGTTGGTCCGCCAGGTCTCGCGCGCGGACGGGCGGCCTTGGGCGCGCGGCGGCCGTCTGGTGAGGCCGATGCGGGCGACGGTCGCGGCGACGACGAAGAGGGCGGCGCCGGTGAGAAGGGTGTCGCGCGGGGTCAGGACGTTGACGAGTAGGGCGCCGGCGGCGTAGCCGCAGATTTGCAGGCTTCCCGCGCACATGTTGAGCACCGAACGGCCTAGGAGGTAGCCCTCTGCGGGAAGGATTTCGGTGAGCAGTCCGTAACGTACTCCGCCGCCGACCGAGCCGAGCATGCCCTGCACCGCCAGGATCGCGAGGATCGCCCCTACGGAGAGGCCGGGCAGTGCCAGAGTGGTGGTGGCCGCGGCGAAGAAGAGCGCCAGGCCGATGGTTGCGGCGCGCGGCGGCAGGCGGTCGGTCGCCGACAGCAGGACACTCGCGCCGATCATCTGGGCCAGCAGCGGGCCGAACATGCT
The DNA here is from genome assembly GCF_040611955.1 of Streptomyces sp. NPDC006510. Taxonomy (NCBI): domain Bacteria; kingdom Bacillati; phylum Actinomycetota; class Actinomycetes; order Kitasatosporales; family Streptomycetaceae; genus Streptomyces; species Streptomyces sp. NPDC006510. Next base: position 10,249 of record NZ_JBEXPH010000177.1, read on the forward strand.
GAGGGCGGCGAGGAACGGTGAGCCGGTCGCGTCGTAGACGAGTGTCCCCAGGGCCATTCTGCTCACTGTCTGAGCCGCCACATGTGCGGCGGTGGACGCGAGCAGGGGTTTGAACTCCGTGGTTCTGAAGAGCTCTTGGTAGGTGCGCATGGCCGGAGTGTCGGAGGAGGGTGGGGAGCGGAGGTAATGTTTCGCGGGGAGGCGAAACTATTGGGTTGGTGGGAAGTCAACGCGGATACGCTCGCGAACAGCCGGTTCGTCGTGTCGCCCCTCTGCGAGACGACAGCGAGCCTGATGGTCCTGGAGAAGGACGCGCCCGCGCATCCGGCCGAGCGCCGCTGGCTGGACAGCCACGGGCCCGCGTACCGGGAACGGCTGGCCTCCGACCCTGTCACCGCCCTGCTGGTGCGCGTCGCGCTGGGCAAGCACCGGTGGATCGCCGACTTCCTTACGCCGGTGCCGTCCGCAGAGGGTATGGCACCGGGCGGTGCGCAGTTCCACGACGAGCTGACGCGGATCCGCGAGACCCCGGCCGACACCGCCCTCACCGACCTCGAAATCGCCCATCGTGGAGCACTGCCGGCCCCGCTGCTGAGCGCCGATCCACCGGCGCGCATCGCCGACCTGCTGGAATGGGTGTGGTCGGAGACTGTGAAACCCGACTGGCCGCGGCGGCGGCGCGTCATCGAGGCAGATGTGGTCGCACGCACGGGCCAGTTGAGCCGCGCTGGCTGGGCTGCCGCACTGGACGACATGCATCCGGAGATGCAGTGGCTGGGCGACAACCGGCTACAGATCAACACCCGGGCCTTCCCGCCCCGGCAACTCATGGGATCACAGCTGCTGCTCGTGCCGGTCACACCGCGCAGGGGATGGATCTCCACAGACCGGCCGGACTCCCACGGCACGGTGCACCGCAACGCCGTGATCTATGCGTGCTCGGGCACGCTGGCGGAGCCGGACCGGGCCGCTGCTCCGGAGGCGCTGGCCAGGCTGCTCGGTGCCGGGCGGGCGAGCGTGCTGGTGCTCCTGGACAGCCCGATGAGCACGACGCATCTGGTGGCGATGACCGGCCAGGGCCTCGGCTCGGTGGGCCGCCACCTCAAGGTACTTCTGGACGCCGCGCTGGTCGGCCGCCGTCGTGCGGGACGGTCCGTGCTCTACTACCGCACAGCTGCAGGCGACGTGCTGGTGCGGGCGCAGGACTCCTAGGGTTGCGTATCGTGGCGTGATCAATCTGGGGAATCTTCCTTCGTGGTGACGCTTGATCCGGTAGATCGTCCTGTACGACGCGGGTGCAACTGACGGATAAGGAGTGGGAGTTCTTCGAGCCCTGCCTGCCGTTCGGCAGGTTCGGTCCGTACCCCGAGCGGCTGCGGCAGCAGTTCGAGGGCGTGATCCGGAGGTTCCGGACAGGCGGACAGTGGCGGGAGACCCTGGAGGAGTTCGGCGCCTGGCCGACCGTCCACAACCGCTTTCGGCAGTGGAGTGACGCCTGTGTCTTCGAAACCCTGCTGGAGAGCCTGATCGCCGACCAGCAGCGATGACTTTACGATCCCCACAGGGTGGCTTCGCGGTGGGCGCCGACCTCATCGACGCGCTGACGACGGTAGGCAACGACCAGGGCAACGAGCGCCCCGGCCCCGGCGACCACCCCGAAGGAAAGCTACGCCGTAATATCCGCGGCCCGCCGACACGTCGGGTCCTGGCCGCGCCCCTGGCCCGCCGTCGAGTATTACGCCGTAATACTGAGCCGCTGTTCCTCCATCAGGTCCTGGTCGTCCTCAAGGCACTGTCACGTTGGCTGACGGGTGGGATGATCTCCGGGTTGATCACGGTGGAGGGGGTTGTCCGTGGGCAGTACGCCGCCGTCGTACAAGGGGCACCGGTACCCGGTCGAGGTGATCTCCCACTGCGTGTGGCTGTACTTCCGCTTCCCGTTGTCATTCCGCGAGGTGGAGGAGCTGATGCTGCAGCGCGGCATCAGCGTCTCCTACGAGACGGTCCGCCGCTGGTGTCTGGGGTTCGGACAGGCTTATGCCGACGGACTGCGCCGCCGTCGGCCACGGCCCGGGGACAAGTGATTTCCGCTGGCGGACCTGACCCGGGCAAGCCTCCCCCCGAACGGGGGCCTGCCCATGGCTGGAGCGTCAACGGATCGCGGCGGCCGAGCCAGACCTGAAACGGGGACCTGCGAAGCCAAGGGCCAGTCTTCAAGACCGGCCCCTGGACTCGCCCGACCGGTCAGGGGTTCCAGACCCCGGTGGGCGCTACCGTCCGTACGTAGTCCTCGAAGGAACGTGAGGCGCGGCCGAGTGCCTCCTGTACGCCAGTGCTGATGTAGTCGTCCTCGCCGAGGCGTATACCGTCCAGGAAGGCGGCGACGGCTTCGGCGTCCGCGACGTCGTGGCCCGCCGCGACCTGGGCGGCGACGTAGTCGGCCAGGTCCTGGTGGCGGTGGTGCAGTTCGCGGCCGACAGCGGCGCCGATGAGGGCGAGGGCCTCGGAGAAGGTGATCGCGCGGGGGCCGGACAGTTCGTAGATCCTGCCCGCGTGGCCGTCGTCAGTGAGGGCGGCCACCGCGACGTCGGCGATGTCCTCGACGTCGACGAATGGTTCACGGCCATCCCCGGCGGGGGTCGCGAGCTCGCCGGCCAGGACCGCCGGGAGGAAGAAGTCCGGTGCGGAGAAGTCTTGCGAGAACCAGCAGGGCCGCAACATGGTCCATTCCAGCCCCGATTCACGGACCGCCGCCTCCGTCTCCGGTACGCCGCCGTCGGCGTCCAGGCCGCGTACCGACAGCTGGACGATCCGTCGGACCCCGGCCGCCTTCGCCCGGCTCACCAGCTCGGCACGTTCGGGCAGGCCGAGCGTTTCGGTCGGGACGAAGTACACGGCCTCCGTGTCGGCCAGGGCCTGGTCCCAGGTGGAACGGTCGGCCCAGTCGAAGCGGATCTCCGCCGAGCGGGAAGCGGAACGGACGGTGTGCCCGAGAGAGGTGAGGCGGGGAACGATGCGGCTGCCGGTCTTGCCGGTGGCGCCGAGAACGAGGATCTGTGTCATGTCCGTCAGTCAACAGGGGTTCCCCCGGGACGTTCCATGGCCGAGACGGCCAGATTCATGTGCGATCGTTCCAGCATGGATCTTCTTGATGACTACCTCGCCGGGGTCAGGGCACGCGGGGCGGTGTTCTGCAGCACGGTGAGCGTGCCGCCGTGGGGGATGCGGTTCAATGATCCGGCGCCGCTGACGCTCAGTGCCATGCTGCGCGGCCACGCGTGGCTCGTGCCCGCCGAGGGCGAACCGGTCGAGTTGCCGCAGGGCACCATCGCGCTCGTGCGGACGCGGTCGCCCTACAGCATCGTGGATCGGCCGGGCAGCGAGGTGCAGGTGCTGGTGGACGGCGCCGACTGTTGCACCCTCGTCGGCGATCCGGGGGAAGCGAGGCGCAATTGGAGAGTGACTGGCCGCACCGTTGGGGACGCGGCGGGCAGTGCGACGGATCTCCTGGTCACCGCCGGATACCGGGGTGGTGGTGATCTGTGCCGGCCGCTGCTCGACGCGCTGCCGCCGGTCACGATCGTGCGCCCGGATTCCGGTCTTTCCGCGCTCCTCGGCCTGATCGCCGCTGAGGTCGAGCAGGACGAGCCGGGGCAGCAGATCGTCCTGGACCGCTTCTTGGACCTGCTGCTCGTCAGGGCCCTGCGCACGTGGTTCGCACACCCGGGCGCTGCCCCGCCTCACGGCTACCAGGCCCTCGCCGATCCGGACATCGGGCACGTACTGCGCCGGCTGCACGAGGAGCCAGCCCGGCCGTGGACGGTCGCCTCGCTCGCGGTCGAGGCCGGGATGTCCCGCACCGCGTTCGCCCGGCGCTTCTCAGCCCTGGTCGGGAAGCCACCGCTGGCCTACCTCACTGACTGGCGGATGGCCCTGGCCGCCGATCGGCTCCGGGTGCCGGGCGCGACGGTGGCGGAAGTGGGCAAGGAGGTCGGGTATACGGATGGGTTCGCGTTCAGTGTGGCCTTCAAGCGGGTGCGGGGGATGGCGCCGTCTGCTCATCGGGACGGATCTTAGCCTCGCCGTTTCACTTGGTGTGGGGCCGGGTTCTGTGCGGTAACGCGAAAGTGCCTTCTGAGCTGGGACGATGAACCTTGTCGAGGGGTTCTGTCGGTCCAGGCGGAAGGCACTTTCTGCGTGCAGAGTATCGGTTCGCGTCCCAAGCTCCATGTGTCTGCTGACGGTGCCGGGGTGGTGGGTCACGCCGGGGCACGGTTGCTGGCTGATCTTGCCGATGCCACCGGGCTGACCAGCGCGTACTCCACCGCGTTGGGACCACTTCGGCGACGCGGCACTGGCCACGACCCGGGCCGGATCGCCACCGGCCTCGCCGTGATGCTCGCTGACGGCGGCAAGGCCATCGCGGATCTGGCCGTGTTGCGGGACCAGAGCGAGGTGTTCGGCCCGGTCGCCTCGACACCGACGGCCTGGCGGCTGCTCGCCGACATCGACGAGACCGGACTCGCTCGCCTGCGAGCGGCCCGCGCCCAGGCACGAGAGGCCGCCTGGCTGCAGGCCGCCGAGACCCGCTTCGGAATACCGGGGGGTGAAAGCCGGCGGACGGGAACTGCCCGGCCTGGTCCTGGACCTCGACGCCACACTGGTGACCTGCCACTCCGAGAAGGGCCAAGCCGCACCCACCTATAAAGGCGGCTTCGGATTCCACCCTCTGGTGTGTTTCCTGGCCAACACCGGCGAGGGCATGTCCGGGCGGCTGCGGCCCGGCAACGCCGGAGCCAACACCGCCGCCGATCACATCGCGGTGCTGGACGACGCTCTCGCGCAGATCCCCGACACCCACCGGCACGGCACCGACATCCTCGTCCGCACCGACAGCGCCGGATCGGCGAAAGCCTTCCTCGCCCACGTCCGAGACGTGCGGATGCGAGGAATCCACACCTTCTTCTCGGTCGGACACGCGGTCACCGAACCGGTCCGCCGCGCGATCCGGGCCCTGCCTGAACAGGTCTGGCACCCCGCCCTGGACCAGGACGGAACACTGCGTGCCGGCGCCTCGGTTGCCGAACTGACCGACATGGTCGACCTTGCCGGCTATCCGGACGGCACCCGCATCATCGTGCGCCGCGAGCGCCCGCACCCCGGAGCCCAACTGTCCTTGTTCGACCAGGACGAGGGCCTGCGGCACCAGGTCTTCTTCACCGACACACCGTTCGCCAGCGGGGGCTCCGCCCAGTTTCTGGAGGTCCGCCCCGCGGGCATGCCACCGTCGAGGACCACATCCGGTGCGGCAAGACCACCGGCTTCGGCCGCTTCCCCTCCCGCCACTTCCTGATCAACGCCGCCTGGCTCGAACTCAGTCTCGCGGCGATCGACCTTCCCGCCCGGACCCGCGTCCTCCTGCTGGACGGCGATCTGGCCACCGCCGAACCCAAGAAACTGCGCTACCGAATCCTGCACGTCGCCGCCCGGATCACCCGCGGCGGCCGCCGCCTGCGCTTGCGGATATCGGCGACCTGGCCCTGGAGACATGAACTCACGGCCGCATTCCACCGCCTGGCCGCCCTGCCTCGCCCCGCCACCTGAGCGACCGCCCTCTGATCACCCGCGACCCGAAGGACCTTGGAGAGCCCGGCCCACCGCGCCGGGCCCTCACCATGCCCACCGACCGACACCGCTCCAAACGACCCCCCGCAGCCAGCCATCAGCCTCAACTGAAACGGCGAGGTTAGAAGCAAAAACCATCTGCGACAACACCGGTAATTCTCAACCGACTCGACACACACCCAGTCCAGACCACCTGCCGCCCCGCCGAAAGCCACTACGACCGGTTCTCACCCAACCTGCAACACCCCACCAGCCCAGCCCCGTTCCCACGCCCCACCCCACACCGAGAACCGATACCGGCCAGCCTCCCGGCCCGGGCCCGGCACTCCAAGGGCGGTACCGGAGACGCAGACGGCGCCGCCCCACGACACGGCCCAGCTGCCACTCTCGCCAGCGCGCTGTCCCACCTGCGACTCTGCTGTCCAATTCGTTCAGGCGGGTCTATCAGGAATCAGGTGTGGTTCGTCTGTTTGGCCTACAGGTTCTTCGGTGGGCTGATCGGCCTACGCTCGGATGGCGGTGAGGCGGCCGT
>NZ_JBEXPH010000178.1:0-16380 GCF_040611955.1 Streptomyces sp. NPDC006510
CCGCCGCCCCGGGCCGGGGCCCGGAGGCCTCCGCGGACCTGTCGGCCGCGCCCGAGCGCCGGGGCAGGACCATGGTGGGAGTCCCCTTCGACCGGCGCTCCACCGTCCGGGTCGGCATCGTCGGCCTCGGCAATCGCGGTGGCAGCATGATCGATCTCTTCCTCGCCATCGGTGGTGTACAGGTCGTCGCCGTCTGCGATCCGGTCAAGGCCAAGGCGCAACGGGCCGCAGCGAAGGTGACCGCCGCGGGTCAGCCGGCGCCCGCCGTCTATACCAACGGCGAGGACGACTACGAGAACCTCTGCAAGCGCGGAGACATCGACTTCGTCTATGTGGCGACGCCCTGGGACTCCCACTTCCAGATGGCGAAGACCGCCATGCTGAACGGAAAGCATGTCGGCGTGGAGTGTCCGATCGCGCTCCAGCTCGACCAGCTCTGGGAGCTGGTCGACCTGTCCGAGCGCACCAGACGCCACTGCATGCAGCTGGAGAACTGCTGCTACGGGCAGAACGAGATGCGGGTGCTGCGCATGGCGCATGCCGGTCTCTTCGGTGATCTGCTGCACGGCGCGGGCGCGTACAACCACGATCTCCGTGGCCTGATGTTCGACCCGGACTACTACGAAGGCCCTTGGCGCAGGCTGTGGCACACCAGACTGCGTGGCGATCTCTACCCCAACCACGGGTTCGGCCCGGTCGCCAATTACATGGACATCAACCGCGGCGACCGTGCGGTGAGCATCACCAGCGTCGGTTCCCCGGCCCTCGGTCTCGCCGAGTACCGCGAGAAGAACATGCCGGCCGGCGACCCCAGCTGGAAGGAGACCTATATCGAGTCCGACCGGACCATCAGTCTCGTCCAGACCGCCAAGGGACGGGTCATCCGGCTGGAGCACGATGTGTCCACTCCGCATCCGTATTCGCGGATCAACAGCCTCGGCGGCACGAAGGGCGTCTTCGAGGACTACCCCGCCCGTATCTACATCGAGCCCGACCACACCAACGACAGCTGGGGCGACTTCTCCCAGTACAAGGAGTGGGACCACTGGCTGTGGAAGGAACACGCCAACCCGCCCGGCGGCCACGGCGGCATGGACTACATGCTGGTGTTCCGGCTGATGCAGTGCATGCGCCTCGGCCTCGTCCCCGACTTCGATGTGTACGACGCGGCGACCTGGACCTCGCCCGTGCCGCTCAGCCACCTGTCCATCAAGGCGAAGGGCGCGCCGCAGCAGATCCCGGACTTCACCCGGGGTGAGTGGAAGAAGGCCCGCTCCGGCATGGACTCGGAGAACCCCGAAAAGGCCTGAACGGACAGGCAGGCCGGGTAGGCGCCCTGCGGGGCCCGGCCCGGCCTGCCTTTTCGTATCGCGACCATGGCGCGAAACGTGCCGTTCCCGCAGAAAACCAATTGCTCCGACCGACGTCCCGGGCGAACCTTGCACGGTTTGGGTCACTCACTTGATCCATTCACCGAACAAACCGTCACACCGAACCATGGGACGTCATGCAGATTCGCGATCTTCCCTACTCAGATCCTGGCGATCCCGATGTCCGGTCAGGCCCACGCTTCCTGCTCTGGCTCGGCCGCAATCAGCTCAAGGGCCAGCTCAAGTCCATGTCCTGGGGCCTGCTGCACCAGTGCTCCATCGCCGGGCTGCCGCCCGCCGTCGGCTTCGCCGTCCAGGCGGTCGTCGACCGTTCCGGCAGCCGGCTCGCATGGTCGGGCGGGCTGATCGCGGTCCTGGGCGTGCTGATCTCAGTGGGCGACACCATGCTCCACCGGACCGCCGTCACCAACTGGATCACTGCCGCCGCCCGGGTCCAGCAGCTGCTGGCCCGCAAGACCGCGGAGCTCGGCTCGGCGCTGACCCGGCGGGTCGCGGCGGGCGAAGTGGTGGCGGTGTCCACCGGTGACGTCGAGAAGATCGGATGGTTCGTCGAGGCGCTCTCCCGGTTCGCCGCGGCGGCCGCCGCGCTGGTGCTGATCTGTGCGGGGCTCCTGCTGTATCTGCCGTCGCTGGGCATCCTGGTGACGGTCGCCGTACCGCTGCTGGCCCTCGCCGTGCTGCCGCTGCTCCCCCGGGCCACCCGGCGTGCGGACCTCCAGCGCGAGAAGGCCGGCAAGGCCACGGAACTGGCCTCGGACACCGTCGCGGGTCTGCGGGTGCTGCGCGGGATCGGCGGCGAGGAACTCTTCCTCGGCCGCTATCGGCGCGCCTCCCAGGAGGTCCGCGAGGCCGCGGTGCACAGCGCGCGGATGTGGTCGCTGATCTCGGCGATCCAGGTGCTGCTGCCCGGCCTGCTGCTCATCTCGCTGGTCGTGTACGGGGCGATGCTGGCCCGGGACGGCCGGATCGAGGTCGGTCAGCTGGTCACGGTGTACAGCGCGGCGACCCTGATGCTGTTCCCGCTCCGCCACTTCGAAGAGATCGCGATGGCGTACTCCTTCTCGCGGCCCTCCGCCCAGCGGGCGGTCCGGGTGCTGTCGCTGCGCCGCACCGCCCAGCCGTCGACCGTCGACACCACGCCGACCGGCGATCTGTACGACCCGGCCACCGGTCTGATGGCCCCGGCCGGTCTGTTCACCGCGGTGGTCTGCGGCGACCCGGACGAGGCCGGCCGGCTGGCCGAGCGGCTCGGCGGACACGCGCAGGTGGACGTGGACGCGCACGCCGACCCGGGCTCGAACGAGGACGCCACGGAACAGAAGGCCCCGTCCGTCCTGCTCGGTGGCGTACCGCTGGACGAACTCCCGCTGGACTGCGCCCGGACCGCCGTGCTGGTCCAGGACAAGGACCCGGTTCTGCTCTCCGGCACGCTGCGCGAGCTGCTGGACGTTCCGTCGTCCGGCCGGGTGACCGCCGAGGAAGCGCTGACGGCCGCGCAGTGCGGCGATGTGCTGGACTCCTTGGCGCAGGCGTCCGTCGCCACGGACGGCGACCCGATGGCGACCCGGATCACCGAACGCGGCAGGTCGCTCTCGGGCGGCCAGCGTCAGCGGCTCGCGCTGGCCCGCTCCCTGGTGACCGACCCGGAGGCGCTGGTTCTCGACGAGCCGACCTCCGCCGTCGACTCGCACACGGAGGCCCGGGTCGCCGCCGGGATCAAGTCGTTGCGCCAGGGCCGCACCACCGTGGCGTTCGCCTCGTCACCGCTGCTGCTCGACCTCGCGGACCGGGTGGTGCTGGTGCACAAGGGCACCGTCGTCGCGGTCGGCGGGCACCGTGAGCTCCTGCGCACGGACCCCCACTACCGGGCGGTCGTGACACGTGAGACGGACGAGGAGATCGAGGCCCTGACCGCTCGGGGCGCGACCGGAACGATCGAGGAAATCGAGGAACGGGCATGATCGGCGTCGCAGTACCGGCGTACGACCCGGCCGCGCCGGAGTCGGCGACGACCCTGCCGGTCGGCACCCCCACCACCGTACGGAGCTATGTACGGGAGCTGTTGCGGCGCCATCGTGGGCGGTTCACCGTGCTCGTCGCGTTCAACGCCATCGCGGTGATCGCGTCGATCGTCGGCCCGTATCTGCTGGGCGGGCTGGTCGAGGACCTATCCGGGGGCGTGCGGGACCTCCATCTGGAGCGCACCGCCGGGGTGTTCGCGCTCGCGTTGATCGTGCAGACCGTGTTCACCCGGCTGATGCGCCTGCGCAGCGCGATGCTCGGTGAGGAGATGCTGGCCGATCTGCGCGAGGACTTCCTCGTGCGGTCGGTCGGGCTGCCGCCGGGGGTGCTGGAGCGGGCCGGTACCGGCGATCTGCTCTCCAGGATCACCACGGACATCGACCGGCTGGCCAACGCGATGCGCGAGGCCGTGCCGCAGCTCGCGATCGGCGTGGTGTGGGCGGGGCTGCTCCTTGCCGCCCTCACCGTGACGGCTCCGCCGCTGGCGCTCTCGGTGCTGCTCGCCCTGCCCGTGCTGGTCCTCGGCTGCCGCTGGTACTTCAAGCGGGCGCCGTCCGCGTACCGTTCGGAGGCCGCGGGATACGCCGCGGTCGCCGCGATGCTCGCGGAGACCGTGGACGGCGGACGGACCGTGGAGGCGCACCGACTGGGTGCGCGCCGGGTGGCGCTGTCGGACACACGCATCCGGCAGTGGACCGCGTGGGAGCGGTACACACTGTTCCTGCGTTCCGTACTCTTCCCCGTCATCAATGTCACCTATGTGACGATTCTGGGCGCGGTACTGATGCTCGGCGGCTGGTTCGTCATCGAGGGATGGCTGACCGTGGGGCAGCTGACGACGGGGGCGCTGCTGGCGCAGATGATGGTCGACCCGCTCGGTCTGATCCTGCGCTGGTACGACGAGTTGCAGGTCGCTCAGGTCTCGCTGGCCCGGCTGGTCGGGGTGCGGGACATCGAACCGGACGCGGGCGACGCGGAGGTCGTCCCGGACGGCCGTGATGTCCGGGCCGACGAGGTGCGCTTCGGGTACCGCGCCGGGCTGGACGTCCTGCACCGGGTGTCGCTGGACGTCGCGCCGGGTACGCGCCTCGCGCTGGTCGGCCCGTCGGGTGCCGGCAAGTCCACGCTGGGCCGGCTGCTGGCCGGGATCTACGCCCCGCGCACCGGCGAAGTGACGCTCGGCGGCGCCGAGTTGTCACGGATGAGGGCGGAGGACGTGCGTACGCATGTGGCGCTGGTCAACCAGGAGCACCATGTGTTCACCGGTTCACTGCGGGACAACCTGCTGCTGGCCCGTACGGGCGCCGGGGATGCCGAGCTGTGGGCGTCGCTGGCGGCGGTCGACGCGGACGGCTGGGCGAGGGCGCTGGAGGAGGGGCTGGACACCGAGGTCGGCTCCGGCGGCCTGGCGCTGACTCCGGCTCAGGCCCAGCAGATCGCGCTGGCCCGGCTGGTCCTGGCCGATCCGCACACGCTGGTGCTGGACGAGGCGACATCGCTGCTGGACCCGCGGGCCGCCCGCCATCTGGAGCGCTCGCTGGCCCGGGTGCTGGACGGCCGTACGGTCGTGGCGATCGCGCACCGGCTGCACACCGCGCACGACGCGGATGTCATCGCGGTGGTGGAGAGCGGCCGGATCAGCGAACTGGGAACTCATGACGAGCTGGTGGCGGCGGACGGCGCGTATGCGGCGCTGTGGCGGTCCTGGCACGGCTGAGCGGCCGGACGGTCTCCCGGTCGGCCGGCCGGGAGACCGTGGCCCGCCCCCGCGGAGCGCCGGGCGTCGGCGCGGGGGCACGCGGACAGCCGTCGGCCCCACGTCGTGCCAGGCGTCGCGGGGCAGGCGGGACCTTGCGGACAGGGCCTCGACGGGCGAGAACTGTCCGCGGGTTCGGATGACGGCTTCGCGGTCGCGTTCTCAGTCGCCCTCCGAGGCCCGCACGATCCGGGCCACGATCTCTTCCGCGACGGCTTCCACATCGGCGTCCACGACCAGGTCCACCTGGCCGTCCGGGTCGGCGGTGAAGACGGTCAGCCCTTCGTCGGTGACCTCGACCGTGCCGCGCTCGGTGGTGTAGAGGTCGGGGCGCAGCAGGGAGAGCGCGGTGATCGGGTCGTGCGGGACGCTCCAGGGTTCGCCGGTGAAGCCGGTCCAGGCGTCGATCTCGCGGGCGAGCGCCGAACCGTACGCGCCCGCTTCCCGGATCGCTTCGATGCCGGGACGCTCGATGCGCAGCCGCGTGGTGATGTCCAGGCCGGTGACGACGGTGCGGATGCCGGAGCCGAAGACGGTGCGGGCGGCCGTGATGTCGCTGACGATGTTGTGCTCGGCCTTGGCGCCGGGCCCGAAGCTGCCGCCCATCATGTACAGGGTGCGTACGCCCATGGCGAAGCGGTCGTCGAGGCGGATCGCGCGGGCGATGTTGGCGAGCGGGGCGATGGCGATGACATCGGTCTCGCCGGGCCGGGCGAGGACCGTGTCGACGAGGAAGCGGTCCGCGGCGACGGTGTCGAGCACCGGCTCGGTCTCCAGGTCGGTGAAGGCCTTGCCCTCGTGCCCGGCCCACCAGACGTCCTTGCCGGAGAGGGTCTCGGTGGCGCCGGGGACGACGGTGAGGTCGTGACCGGCGAGGGTGCCGAGCCGGTGCGCGAGGCGGGCCCGGAGCAGGGTGTCGCCGTAGACGGTGGTGATGCCGGTGATCCGGGCCTCGGGCGAGCCGAGCAGCACACCGAGGGCGAGCGCGTCGTCGACGTCGCTGCCGATGTCGGTGTCGAGGAGGATGTCGGCGGGGGGCTGAGTCACGGTGTTCCTCGGGTCGTTGGAATGGGCTTCGTGGTTCGGACGGGCGGTGCGGCCGGCGGTCACTTCAGACCGCTGCCCGCGATCGACTGGGTGAAGTACCGCTGCAGGCGCAGCAGGACGACGAGCGGGATGACGGTCAGGACGACGGCGGCGGCGAACACCTGGCCGTAGTCGACGACCATCTGGCCCTGAAGGGTGCCGAGCGCGATCGGGCCGAGCTGCTTGTCCGGTTCGGTGCCGACGAGCAGCGGCCACATGTAGGACTGCCACTGGAAGGTGAACAGGGTCAGTCCGGCACCGATCAGGGCGGGCCGCGACAGGGGCACGTAGACCTTCCAGAAGATGCCCCACCAGCCGAGCCCGTCCATCCGGGCGGCCTCGACGAGTTCGCGCGGGATGGCCAGGAAGAACTGGCGCAGCAGGAAGATCGCCAGACCGTTGCCGATGCCGGGCAGGATCAGTCCGGTGTAGGTGTTCTGCAGGCCCCAGTCGCGGAAGATGTCCGAGAGCGGGATCGCTATGGCGTCGAACGGGATCATGAAGCTGAGCAGGATCACGGCGAAGACGAGCCCGCGGCCGCGGAACCGGAACACCGAGAGGGCGAACGCGGCCATCGCGGAGAGCAGCAGTCCGATCAGAACGGTGGCGACGGCCACCCCGATGGAGTTGAGCACGGCACGGCCGAAGTCGCCCTGAAAGAGCGTCACATAGTTGTGCAGGGTGGCGTCCGTCGGGATCAGACTGCTCCAGGAGAGCCGGTCGAGTCCGCCGAGGACCTCGTCACCGGGGCGGAGAGAGCCGGTGAGCACCCACAGCAGCGGGAGGGCGAAGAGCACTCCGACGACGACGGCGGTGGCGAGCGGCATGTGCCTCAGCGCGGAGGGCCGGCGTCGCGTCGGCCGCTGGGGAACGGTGGTTGTCTTCATCGGTTCACTCCTCGCCCTTGCCCTGCATCATCCGGAACTGGACGGCGACGACCGCGAGGGTGATGGCGACGAGCACCACCACTTCGGCCTGGGCGAAGTTGATGTCGCCGACGCTGTAGGCGCGGCGGAACACGTCGTACATCATGAGATTGGTCGAGCCGTCGGGGCCGCCGCGGGTCAGCAGTTGCACGGGGGCGAACACCAGGAAGTTGGAGACGGTGTCGGCGACCAGGACGAAGGCGAGCGGGCGGCGCAGCAGCGGCAGTGTGACGTGGACGAACCGCTGCCAGGCGGAGGCGCCGTCGACGGCGGCCGCGTCGTAGCACTCCTGCGGGATGTCCTGGAGTCCGGCGATCAGGAACATCATCCAGTAGCCGACGCCGACCCAGGACATCAGCACGATGAGGGCGAAGAGTGCCTGCTCGGAGCTGGTGAGGAAAGGTTGCGGCGGAATGCCCATCGTGCCGAGGACGGCGTTGAGCGGTCCTTCGGGGCGGTAGAGGATGCCCCAGATGACGGCGGAGACGGCCGGTGGCACGGCGATGGGTGCGAAGACCAGCGACCGCCAGAAGCGGACTCCCGCGAAGCGGCGGTTCAGCAGGACGGCGAGGCCGAGGGCGATGAGCACCTGGAGCGGGTTGATGACCAGGCTGAACAGCAGCGTCACCCGGACGCTCTGCCAGAACTGGCTGTCGGCGAAGAGGTCGGCGTAGTTGCCGAGTCCGACGAAGGTGGTGACGCCGTCGACGAGGCTGTGGTGGCGCAGGCTGCTGATGACGGCCATCGCGGCGGGCAGCAGTCGCAGCACGACGAGGGCGAGGAGCGCGGGGGCCAGGAAGTACAGGGCTGTCCTGCCCTGCGAGGTGGAGCGGCGGCGCGGGGAGCGCTTCGGGGTTCGGGTCGCCGTGGTGGTCATCGCAGTCGCTCCCAGGTGCGCACGAGTTCGCCGGAGGCCTTCGCCAGCCGGGGTTCCACCGCCGAGCCGTTGCGGATGTCGGAGAAGGCCGAGCCCATGACGGTCTCGAACTGGGTGTAGCCGATGCTGCGCGGCCGGCTGACGGCGGTGTGCGCGAGCTCGTACCGCATGATCGTGGCCACTCCCGCGGTGCTCCTGGTGGCCCGGTGTTCCAGGTCCGCCGCGTAACGGTCGAAGGCCTTGCGGTTGGACGGGATGAGCGGGGACGCCTCGACGGTCCGGAGGCTGCCCTCGGTGGTCAGTGCGGCGTACTCCATGAACCGCAGGGCCGCTTCGGGGTGTTCGGCGTACGGGTTGACGCCCCAGGACCAGGAGTCGGTGGGGGTGACGGCGCGGCCGTGGGCGAACTTCGGCTGGGGCGCGGTGCCCCAGGTGAAGTCCTTCAGCCCGGCGAAGGCGCCGAGGTTCCAGGGGCCGCCGACGAAGAACGGCACCCGGCCCGAGGTGAAGAGCGAGGAGAGCTGGTACGAGGGGACGCCGCGCGGTGAGGAGCCGTCGGCGAAGAGGGTGCGGTACCAGTTCAGGGCGTCGATCCAGCCCTGGGTGGTGACGGCGGGGGTGAGCATGTCCTTGCCGGTGATGCCGGAGCCGCCGTGCAGGGACTCGACGAGGGGCTGGAGCCCGTAGTAGAGGTCGGTCTGTTCCAGCAGCAGGGCGTAGTCGGCGCCCGCCCGTTCCATCGCCCGGCGGCCGACGCTCCTGGTCCGCTCCCAGCTCCACCGGTCGGCGGGCGAGGATCCGGGGAGCGGGGCGCCGGCCCTGGTGAGCAGGTCGGCGTTGTAGAAGAGGTACTGGGTGGAGGTCCAGATCGGCAGTGAGCGGAGCCTGCCCTGCCAGGAGCTGACGCCGTACTGCTCGGGGGTGACTGCGGCCCTGGCCCGCGCGGCGACCGGGGCGAGGTCGGTGAGGAAGCCGCGTGCGGTGAGTGCCGGTACGCGGGGCTGGTCCACGGCGTACACGTCGATCGCGTCGTCCTTCGCGGAGAGCCGCAGCTGGAGGACGTCACCGAGCTGGTCCGGCGGTACGGGGGTGTAGTCGATCCGCAGGTCGGGATTGGCCCGCTCGAAGCCTCGGATGACCGCCCGGAACGTCTCGGGGGTCTCCGGGCCGAGGAACCGTACCGCTGTTCTGCCGTCCGCCGGGCGGCTGCCCGAGCAGCCTGCCAGGGCCGCGGCGGACGCCGCGCCGAGCGCGGCACCGAGCACGGCTCTGCGGCTTGGAGAGCTCGTCATACGGCTCTCCGGCCTGCGATGGACATCACGTCTCCAAATCGTTTTGCATTGGCTGACTCGGCCCGTGTGCGGCGCGATCGCAAGCACCATACAAAACGTTTTGCACAATGGATAGAGTGACCTCGAACACCAGGACAACATTCCTGGACGACTACGGGAGGCCGATGGTGCAGGGCGGGAGCCGGGTCAAGATCGTCGATGTGGCGTCCGAGGCGGGCGTCAGCGTCACCACGGTCTCCCATGTGCTGAGCGGTCGCCGCCCGGTCTCGGCCGCCACCCGCTCCCGGGTCGAGGACGTCATACAACGCCTCGGCTACCAGGCCGACCCGTCGGCGCGCGGCCTGCGCACCCAGCGCACCCGCACCCTGGGGCTGGTCGTCCCGGACATCACCAACCCGTTCAACACCTCGATCGCCGCGGGCATGCAGGAGATCGCCCTGGCCCATGAGTATCTGACGGTGGTCTGCGAGGCCCCCATGGACGGCCCGCACCTGCCCGCGGTGATCCGGCAGCTGGTCGCGCGCCGCATAGACGGCATCGTGATCGGCCGGTACGGCGCCACCCGGCGCGATCTGGACCGGATCGTGGCCTCGGGGTCGAAGCTGGTGCGGCTCGGCGGCCGGCTGGAGCCGGCGCTCGGCGATGTGGTCAGGGCCGCCGAGACCGAGGGAATGCACGACCTGGTCAGCCATCTGGTGGGGCGTGGCTACCGCCGTATCGCGTTCATCGGCGGTGCACCAGGGGTGGAGCCGGGCGAGGAGCGGTTCGCGGGTTACCGCAAGGCCCTGGAGTCGGCGGGGCTGCCGGTCCCGGAGGAGCTGGTCGTCTGGACCGGATTCACCCGCGAGGGCGGGCGGGCCGGGGCCGCGGCCGTGCTGGACGCGGCGGAGCCGCCGGACGCCGTGGTGTGCGCCAACGACCTGATCGCGATCGGCGCGCTGGACACGGCACGGGCCGCCGGACTGCGGGTGCCGCACGATGTGGCGATCACCGGGTACGACGACATCGAGGCGGCCTCGCTGGTCTCCCCCGCACTCACCACCGTGCTCAACCCGGCCCGGGAGATCGGGCGTTCCGCCGCGCGGCTGCTGGTCGACCGGCTCGACGGGGAGGGTACGGGGGCGGCCAGGGAGATCGTCCTGGCGCACCGGCTGGTGCCGCGGGAGTCCGCCTGAGCGCACCCGCCCGAATCCGGCCGCCGGACGCGGCGGTCAGATGACGTTCAGCGCGGCAGCCCCGCCCACTCCCCCGAGCACCATGAACACCGGCATCAGCACCTTCAGCTCCACCCAGCTGCCGGCCCGGAACCGCATGCCCTTCGGCGGGCCGATCGGGTACCAGCGCTTGCGGCCGATCGGGATGGGCCACAGGATCGGGCAGCCGGAGACGGTCAGCGCGTCGCCGATGTCGTGGACGAGGGCGCCGAGCACGATCGGCAGCCCGAGCCACAGGTACTCCTGGCCGGGGGCGGTGAACAGCCAGTCCGAGCCGTTGCCCGGCTTGTCCAGGACGCCGGCCAGTATCCAGGCGCTGGTCGCGCCGAGCAGCCAGACCAGGACGTCGCTGGACATCCGGGCGGCCCGCCAGAGCAGTCCTTCGACGGCGAGCACCAGGTGCACGAAGAGGATCGCCAGGACCGCCCACCGGCCGCCGGTGATCGCCGCGGCGGAGGCCCCGGCGCCGATCAGGACGGCCCAGAGCCAGGTGTGGGTCAGGGTCCGGTGGCCACCGTTGCGGTGCGAGTCGCCGCGCATCCGGGTCGCCTTGTAGACGGCGTGCGAGAGCTTGTCGACGATCTCGCAGAGCCCCCGGGACACCGGCCCGAAGGCGCGCGAGATGGTCGCGGACTTGTGGTCGAGGTCCGGGGCCAGCGCGGCTCCGGCGGTGATCAGCGCCCCGACTACGAGGACGGGCCACGGCATCGTGTGGCCGGCGGCGGCCGCCGCCGCGCCCACCCCCAGCCAGGCCGCCGCCCCTGACAGAGAGTGTGCCGGTCCCATCATGGTTCTTCCCGCCCCCAGAGTTGCATCGCTGCCATTGCCGTTACGGCACGGCCGAGTTGAGTGGGAAGCGTATCGCCCGTGATCTTCATACGGTCGTCCGGTTCCCTCATCCGGGCGGAAGGCAGGCAAGATGGGGGGCGTGACCCTTATCGATCAGCTGCCCCCGACCGACGACCCCGACGCCCTCTTCGAGGCTTTCTCGTCATGGACCGAGACGCGGGGCATCACCCTCTATCCGGCCCAGGAGGAGGCGCTGATCGAGGTGGTCTCCGGCGCGAACGTGATCCTTTCCACCCCGACCGGCTCCGGAAAGAGCCTGGTCGCGGCGGGCGCGCACTTCACCGCGCTGGCCCAGGACAAGGTCACCTTCTACACCGCGCCGATCAAGGCACTGGTCTCGGAGAAGTTCTTCGACCTGTGCAAGCTGTTCGGTACGGAGAACGTCGGCATGCTCACCGGCGATGCCTCGGTCAACGCCGACGCCCCGGTGATCTGCTGCACGGCCGAGGTGCTGGCCTCCATCGCGCTGCGGGACGGCAAGTACGCCGACATCGGCCAGGTCGTGATGGACGAGTTCCACTTCTATGCCGAGCCGGACCGCGGCTGGGCCTGGCAGATCCCGCTGCTGGAGCTGCCGCAGGCCCAGTTCGTCCTGATGTCGGCCACGCTCGGCGACGTCCGGATGTTCGAGGAGGACCTGACCCGCCGCACCGGCCGCCCGACGTCCGTGGTGCGCTCGGCGACCCGGCCGGTCCCGCTCAGCTACGAGTACCGGCTGACTCCGATCACCGAGACCCTCACCGAACTCCTGGACACCAGGCAGTCGCCGGTCTACATCGTGCACTTCACCCAGGCCGCGGCCGTCGAGCGGGCGCAGTCGCTGATGAGCATCAACATGTGCACCAAGGAGGAGAAGGAGAAGATCGCCGATCTGATCGGCAACTTCCGCTTCACCACCAAGTTCGGCCAGAACCTCTCCCGCTATGTGCGGCACGGCATCGGGGTGCACCACGCGGGCATGCTGCCGAAGTACCGGCGCCTGGTGGAGAAGCTCGCCCAGGCCGGTCTGCTGAAGGTGATCTGCGGTACGGACACCCTCGGCGTCGGCGTCAACGTCCCCATCCGCACAGTGCTGTTCACCGCGCTCACCAAGTACGACGGCACCCGGGTGCGTACGCTGCGCGCCCGTGAGTTCCATCAGATCGCCGGCCGCGCGGGCCGGGCCGGCTTCGACACGGCGGGCTTCGTCGTGGCGCAGGCGCCCGAGCACGTCATCGAGAACGAGAAGGCCGTCAAGAAGGCGGGCGACGATCCGAAGAAGAAGCGCAAGGTGGTCCGCAAGAAGGCCCCCGAAGGCTTCGTCGCCTGGTCGGAGACCACGTTCGACAAGCTGATCCAGTCCGACCCGGAGCCCCTGACCTCCCGCTTCCGGGTCACGCACACCATGCTGCTGTCCGTGATCGCGCGTCCCGGCAACGCCTTCGAGGCGATGCGGCGTCTGCTGGAGGACAACCACGAGCCGCGCCGGGCTCAGCTCCGGCACATCCGCCGGGCCATCGCGATCTACCGCTCGCTGCTGGACGGCGGTGTCGTGGAACAGCTCGACAAGCCGGACGCGGAGGGCCGGATCGTCCGCCTCACCGTCGATCTCCAGCAGGACTTCGCGCTCAACCAGCCGCTGTCGACCTTCGCGCTGGCCGCGTTCGACCTGCTGGACCCGGACTCCCCCTCGTACGCGCTGGACATGGTCTCCGTGGTCGAGTCGACGCTCGACGACCCGCGGCAGATCCTCGCCGCGCAGCAGAACAAGGCGCGCGGCGAAGCGGTCGGGCAGATGAAGGCGGACGGTGTCGAGTACGAGGAGCGGATGGAGCTGCTCCAGGAGGTCACGTACCCGAAGCCGCTGAGCGAGCTGCTGTGGCACGCGTACGACGTGTACCGCAGGAGCCACCCGTGGGTCGGCGACCACCCGGTCTCGCCGAAGTCCGTGATCCGTGACATGTACGAACGCGCCATGACGTTCACGGAGTTCACCTCCAACTACGAGCTGGCCCGCACCGAGGGCATCGTGCTGCGCTATCTCGCCAGTGCGTACAAGGCGCTTGAGCACACCATCCCGGACGACATCAAGTCCGAGGACCTGGAGGACCTGATCGCCTGGCTGGGCGAGATGGTCCGTCAGGTGGACTCCAGCCTGCTCGACGAGTGGGAGCAGCTCGCCAACCCGGAGGTGGAGACCGCCGAAGAGGCGCAGGAGCGGGCCGACGAGGTGAAGCCGGTCACGGCCAACGCCCGCGCCTTCCGGGTGCTGGTGCGCAACGCGATGTTCCGCCGGGTGGAGCTGGCCGCGCTGGACAAGGTGGGTGAGCTCGGAGAGCTGGACGGCGACGCGGGCTGGGACGAGGACGCGTGGGGCGAGGCGATGGACGCCTACTGGGACGAGTACGACGACCTGGGGACGGGTCCGGACGCCCGCGGTCCGAAGCTGCTGAAGATCGACGAGGACGCGGCGCACGGTCTGTGGCGGGTCCGGCAGACCTTCGCCGATCCGAACGGCGACCACGACTGGGGCATCAGCGCGGAGATCGATCTGGCCGCCTCCGACGAGGAGGGCCGGGCCGTCGTCCGCGTGACCTCCGTCGGTCAGCTGTGAGGGCGTACGCCGTGGGCGCGGCGCCGCTGCGAGAGTGGAGACGAACGGCATGACGAATCCCGCCGAGCGCCTGGTCGATCTGCTCGACCTGGAGCGGATCGAGGTCAACATCTTCCGTGGGCGCAGTCCCCAGGAGTCCCTGCAACGGGTCTTCGGCGGGCAGGTCGCCGGGCAGGCACTGGTCGCGGCGGGCCGGACCACCGACGGGGACCGGCCGGTCCACTCGCTGCACGCGTACTTCCTGCGGCCGGGACGGCCGGGTGTGCCGATCGTGTACGAGGTGGAGCGCGTCCGGGACGGCCGGTCGTTCACCACGCGCCGGGTCACGGCCGTCCAGCAGGGCCGGACGATCTTCAATCTGACGGCGTCCTTCCACCGGCCGGAGGAGGCGGGCTTCGAGCACCAGCTGCCGCCGGCCCGCGAGGTCCCGGATCCGGAGGGGCTGCCGACCGTCGCCGAGGAGGTCCGTGAGCACCTGGGTGTGCTGCCGGACGCACTTGAACGCATGGCTCGACGGCAGCCCTTCGACGTCCGGTACGTAGACCGGCTGCGCTGGACGAAGGAGGAGGTCAAGGACGCCGACCCGCGCAGCGCGGTGTGGATGCGCGCGGTCGGCCCGCTGGGCGACGACCCGCTGGTGCACACCTGCGCGCTGACGTACGCAAGCGACATGACGCTGCTCGACGCGGTCCGTATCCCGGTGGAACCGCTGTGGGGTCCGCGGGGCTTCGATATGGCCTCGCTGGACCATGCCATGTGGTTTCACCGCCCGTTCCGGGCCGATGAGTGGTTCCTGTACGACCAGGAGTCGCCGGTCGCCACGGGCGGACGGGGGCTGGCGCGTGGCCGGATCTACGACCGCGAGGGCAATCTGCTGGTGTCCGTGGTGCAGGAGGGGCTGTTCCGCCGACTGGGCGAGTAGCCGGGTCCGGCTCAGGTGCCGGGCAGCGGGTCCTGCTCGGCCTCGTGGCGGCGGGTGCGGATGTCCGGGGGCGCCGGGTGGAGCTTGGCGTCGCAGGCGGGGCCCAGGCCGGTGCGACGTGACTCCCTACCGGTGAGCGGGCGGCCGCACATGCGGCAGCGCACCACCCGCCGCCGGGTGGTGCGGCCGTCCGGACCGTCCTCGGGCGGGGGCTCGGTGCCGGATCCGGGGAGGGGTTCGGGGAAGGGCTCGGCGGATTCCACGGATCGATCTTCTCAGGACGCCCCGTCTATTGTGCGACGTCCGAGCAACACACAGACGTCCCAGCAAGATGAAGACGTCCGAGCTACATGCAGACGTCCGAGCAGCACACAACGGAGGAGTTCACCGATGAGCAGCGTGCTGACGTTGAAGCGGGCACCCGAGCCGAAGAAGAACGGCGGGGCGCAGGAACAGGCCACGGCTCCGGGGGCACCCGCGCCCGTCGGCCATGTCATCGAGTTCACCGAAGGGCCCGGCGGCGAGTCACGGGTGGTCGCCCATGTGGAGCGCGAACTGCCGGAGGGCGGGATACCCGCGTACCTCGCGGCCCGCAAGACGGGGGCGCGTTCCTTCGTGCTGTGGGCCGACCCCGAGCGCCGGGCCCGGCTGGCCACCCTGGTCACCGCGTCCGCGGCAGACGGCGTCGCCACGTACCAGGTGCTGGGCGCGCAGGGCGAGCCGATCGGCACGCTCGTCCGTGAGAAGGCCCTCTCCGGCAAGGGGCTGCGGACCCGCTGGACGGTCGCCCAGACCGGTTGCCCGGAGGCGGTCGGCTTCAAGGGCCGGATTTTCTGGTGGTACGTATGGTGGCTGCTGCTCCCCATCCAGGTGGCGATCTGCGTGGGCAGCATCCTGAGCGGCAACGGTGATGCGGCACGCGGACCACGGCGGATCATCTGGCGCTCCGGCCGGGAGGTTCCGCTGGAGTTCCTCTCGGACAACGACGAGATCCATGTCCACGCGCCGTGGGTCGACTGGCGGCTCGCAGCGGCACTGAGCGCGCTGATCCGCACCTTCGACAGCTGGATGGGCACGCCCTGGGACGACAAGCGGACGTGAACCGGGCGCGCGGTCCCGGTCACACGGCCGGGCCGGTCAGAGGCCGAGGATTCTGGCCTTCTGGGCCTGGAACTCGCTCTCGCTCAGCACTCCCTGGCTCTTGAGGTCACCGAGGTCCTTGAGCTGGGCGATCTTGTTGCTCATCTCGTCCTCCGCCGCGACGGACGTGGGCGGGGGCGCCGCGGGAGCGGGCTGGGCCTGCGCCTGTTCGGCGTCCTGCCGTGCCCAGCGGCCCGCCTGCCGCCGGGAGACCCGGTTGGAGACCGAGGTGGCGGTTCCGGCGATCACCGCTGTGCGGGCAACGCCACGAAGAAGGCCTGGCATGGTGCTTCTCCTTTGACTGACTCTGCG
>NZ_JBEXPH010000179.1:0-11454 GCF_040611955.1 Streptomyces sp. NPDC006510
GACGGCGGTCATGGCCTGGTCGGGGATGCCCTTGCGGGTGATGCGGGCGCGGATGTTGTCCCAGGTCAGGCCGAGGAGGGAGGCTCGCCGAACTCCGCGACGTCACCGGCCGCCCGCGCCGCCCGCTCGCCGTCGCCGCGCTCGTCGCCGAGCTCCGCGCCACCACCGTCGACCCCGAGGCTTCCGACGCCCTGCGCGAGGAAGCCGCCCGCCGCCTCGCCCGCCTCGCCGCGCTCACCGACGACGAGGGCCAGCCGCTCGTACCCGCGGCCCATCCCTACCGCTGGTGGGGCCTGTACGAACCGACCCGCTCCGCCGTCCCGCTCCGCGACCGGGACCAGCCCGTGGCCCTCTCCGGCAGCGCGCTCGACCAGCTCGCCAACACGTGCGCGCTCCAGTGGTTCCTCGGCCGCGAGGTGAAGGCGGACGCCCCGGCGTCGGCGGCCCAGGGCTTCGGCAACGTCGTCCACGTACTCGCCGACGAGGTGGCCTCCGGACGTACCCCCGCCGATCTCGCCGTCCTGATGGAGCGGCTGGACTCGGTCTGGGACGGTCTCGTCTTCGACGCCCCCTGGAAGTCCCGGCAGGAGAAGGAACAGGCCCGCGCCGCCCTGGAACGCTTCCTGCGCTGGCACGTCATGGACCGCACCGGCCGCACCCCCGCCGCGAGCGAGCACGACTTCGACGTGACGCTGGAGGCCGGGGAGTACGAGGTGCGCATCCGGGGCTCCATGGACCGCGTCGAACAGGACGCCGAGGGCCGGGCCTACGTCGTCGACTTCAAGACCGGCAAGCAGTCCCCGACCAGGGACGAGGTCGCCCGCCACCCCCAGCTCGCCGTGTACCAGCTGGCCGTCCGGGAAGGCGCGGTCGACGAGGTCTTCGACGGCCGCCGCCCCGAGCCCGGCGGCGCCGAACTCGTACAGCTGCGCCGGCCCGCCGCCAAGAAGGAGGGCGGCGACGCCCTGCCCAAGGTGCAGGCGCAGGAACCGCTCACCGGTGAATGGGTCTCCGACCTGCTGGCCACCGCCGCCGGCCGGGTCCTGGACGAACGCTTCACCCCCACGACCGGCCAGCAATGCACGCACTGCGCCTTCCGCGCCTCGTGCAGCGCACAGCCGGAGGGCCGCCACGTCCTGGAGTGAGCGGGGTGCGGGCAAGCGGTGATCCGCGCGTTGTCAGTGCGTCCGGTTAGCCTCTCCGGGTGTCCTCACGTATCACCGATCCCGAGCAGCTCAAGGAGCTCCTCGGGATCCCGTTCACCCCGGAGCAGACGGCGTGCATCACCGCGCCGCCGGCCCCGCAGGTGATCGTGGCCGGAGCCGGGTCCGGGAAGACCACGGTGATGGCGGCGCGCGTGGTGTGGCTGGTGGGCACCGGGCAGGTCGCGCCGGAGCAGGTCCTCGGACTCACGTTCACCAACAAGGCGGCCGGTGAGCTCGCCGAGCGCGTCCGCAAGGCCCTGATCGCGGCCGGGGTCACCGATCCGGACGCCATCGACCCGGACAACCCCCCGGGCGAGCCCAGCATCTCCACGTACCACGCGTTCGCCGGCCGGCTCCTCACCGAACACGGGCTGCGCATCGGACTCGAACCCACCACCCGCCTCCTCGCCGACGCCACCCGCTACCAGCTCGCCGCCCGCGTACTGCGCGAGGCCCCTGGCCCCTACCCGGCCCTGACCAGGTCGTTCCCCACACTGGTCAGCGATCTGCTGGCCCTCGACGCCGAGCTCGCCGAGCACCTCGTACGCCCCGAACGGCTCGCCGAGTACGACACCGGCCTCCTGCACGCGCTCGAATCGGCCCGGCTCAGCAACGCCGAGCTGCGCCGCATTCCCGAGACCGCCGAGGCCCGCCGCGAACTGCTCCAGCTGACCCGGCGCTACCGCGAGGCCAAGAAGAGCCGGGACCTCCTCGACTTCGGCGACCAGATCGCGCTCTCCGCCGAGCTGGCGCTCACCCGCCCCGAGGTCGGCACGATCCTGCGCGACGAATTCCGGGTCGTGCTGCTCGACGAGTACCAGGACACCTCCGTCGCCCAGCGCCTGCTGCTCTCCGCCCTCTTCGGCAGCGGCCCCGAGGGACGGACCGGGCACGCCGTCACCGCCGTCGGTGACCCCTGCCAGGCGATCTACGGCTGGCGCGGCGCCTCCGTCGCCAACCTCGACGACTTCCCGCTCCACTTCCCGCACGCCGACGGCACCCCCGCCACCCGCCACTCCCTCAGCGAGAACCGCCGCAGCGGCGGCCGGCTCCTGCACCTCGCCAACGGCCTCGCCGCACCCCTGCGTGCCATGCACGAGGGCGTCGAGGCACTGCGCCCCGCCCCCGGCGCCGAGCGCGACGGCATCGTCCGCTGCGCGCTGCTCCGTACCCACGCCGAGGAGATCGACTGGCTCGCCGACTCGATCGCCCACCTGGTGAGGACCGGCAAGGCACCCGGCGAGATCGCCGTCCTGTGCCGCACCGCGGGCGACTTCCCGGAGATCCAGGCCGCGCTGGTGGCCCGTGACATCCCGGTCGAGGTCGTCGGCCTGTCCGGGCTGCTGCACCTCCCCGAGGTCGCCGACCTCGTCGCGGTCTGCGAGGTCCTCCAGGACCCCGGCGCCAACGCCTCCCTGGTCCGGCTGCTCACCGGCCCCCGCTGGCGGATCGGCCCCCGTGACCTGGCCCTGCTCGGCCGCCGGGCCCGTCTCCTCGTCCACCGCGCGGCCCACGGCGACGAGGAGGACTTCGACCCCGACCGCCGGCTCGCCGAGGCCGTGGCGGGCATCGACCCGGCCGAGGTGATCTCGCTCGCCGATGCGCTGGACACCTTCCTCGAAGCGGGCGGGGAGGTGGACGACGGACTTCCGTTCTCCGCCGAGGCCCGCATCCGCTTCGCCCGCCTCGCCGCCGAACTGCGCGACCTGCGCCGCTCGCTGGCCGATCCGCTGATGGACGTGCTGCACCGGGTCCTCTCCACCACCGGCCTGGAGGTCGAGCTCTCCGCGTCGCCACAGGCCCTGGCCGCCCGCCGCCGCGAGACCCTGGCCAACTTCCTCGACGTCGCGGCCCGCTTCGCCGCCGTCGACGGCGAGGCCACCCTCCTCGCCTTCCTCGGCTTCCTGCGCACCGCCGTCCAGTACGAGAAGGGCCTGGACAACGCCCTGCCCGGCGGCGAGAACACCGTCAAGGTCCTCACCGCCCACAAGTCCAAGGGCCTGGAGTGGGACGTCGTCGCCGTGCCCGGCCTGGTCACCGGCCAGTTCCCCAGCGGCCAGTCCCGCGACGCCTGGACCGCCCAGTCCAAGGTCCTCCCGCACGCCCTGCGCGGGGACCGGGCGACCCTCCCCGATGTCCACTCCTGGGACGCCAAGGGGCTCAAGGCGTTCAAGGAGGAGATGAAGGAGCACCAGCACACCGAGGAGCTCCGGCTGGGATACGTCACCTTCACCAGACCCCGCACCCTGCTGCTCGGCTCCGGCCACTGGTGGGGCCCGTCCCAGAAGAAGCCGCGCGGCCCGTCGAGCTTCCTGCACGCGCTGTACGAGCACTGCGCGGCCGGGCACGGCGAGATCGAGGTCTGGGCCGACGAACCGGCCGAGGACGAGGAGAACCCGGCGCTCGACGCGGAGGCCGCCGACCAGGCGTGGCCACTTCCCCTCGACGCCACCGCGCTGACCCGCCGCCGGGCCGCCGCGGACACGGTGCTGGCGCACCTTGAGGCCCTGGCCACGACAGGGGGCGTGCCGGCCGCGTACGAGGCGCTGCCCGACGCCCCGGAGCCGTACGTCGACCCCTACGACGACGCCCCGTTCCCCGACGACGAGGCGTACGCCGACGACTGGGACGCGCTGGCGACGGAGCCCCCTCCGGCCGCCGCCTCCGCGTCACACGCCCCCATGCCGCACGTTCCCGCGGCCCGCACCCCCGAGCCCGCCCCCGAGCCCGCCCGGG
Organism: Streptomyces sp. NPDC006510; assembly: GCF_040611955.1. Classification (NCBI taxonomy): domain Bacteria; kingdom Bacillati; phylum Actinomycetota; class Actinomycetes; order Kitasatosporales; family Streptomycetaceae; genus Streptomyces; species Streptomyces sp. NPDC006510. Next base: position 3,942 of record NZ_JBEXPH010000179.1, read on the forward strand.
AGCACCGCCTCACCCCCGAGGAAGCCCGCACTCTCGTCTCCTGGGACCGCGACCTCGACGCCCTCACCGGCGAACTGCGCCGCGCCCGCGCCACCGTGCGCGACGTCCTCGTACCCGCATCGCTCTCCGCCACCCAGCTGCTGCGCCTCGCCGACGACCCCGACGGCTTCGCCCAGGAGCTGGCCCGCCCGATGCCGCGGCCACCGCAGCCGGCGGCCCGCCGCGGCACCCGTTTCCACGCCTGGGTGGAGTCCCGCTTCGAGGAGCTGCCGCTGCCCATGCTCGGGCCCGACGAGCTGCCCGGCGGCGACAGGAGCGACGCCGAGATCGCCGACGAGCGCGACCTCGCCGCACTCAAGGAGGCCTTCGAGCGCACCCCGTACGCCCGCCGCACCCCGTACCGCGTCGAGACGCCGTTCCAGATCACCCTGGCAGGCCGGGTCATCCGGGGCCGCATCGACGCGGTGTACCGCACCGGGGACACATACGAGATCGTCGACTGGAAGACCACCCGCACCAACACCGCCGACCCCCTCCAGCTCGCGGTCTACCGCCTGGCCTGGGCCGAACTGCACGATCTGCCGCTCACCGACGTCACCGCCACCTTCCTGTACGTGCGCAGCGGGGAGACCGTCCACCCCAAGCGCCTCCCGGGCCGGGCGGAGCTGGAGCGGATCCTGCTGGACGAGCCACCGCCCGCGGCGTAGGTCCTCCCCGGCACCGACAGACCCCGTTGGGCGAGGCACTAGGCTCAAGGCCATGAGCGACACCCCGGACAGTGCCGTCCGTACGTACACCGAGCAGCACCGCACAGCCTTCCTGGACGACCTCGCCGCCTGGCTGCGCATCCCGTCCGTATCCGCCCAGCCGGAGCACGACGGGGACGTACGGCACAGCGCCGAGTGGCTGTCCGCCAAGCTCAAGGAGACCGGCTTCCCGGTCGCCGAGATCTGGGAGACGCCCGGCGCCCCCGCGGTCTTCGCCCACTGGCCGTCCGACGACCCGGACGCCCCGACCGTCCTCGTCTACGGGCACCACGACGTGCAGCCCGCCGCCCGCGAGGACGGCTGGGACACCGACCCGTTCGAGCCGGTGATCCGCGACGGCCGCATGTACGGGCGGGGCGCCGCCGACGACAAGGGGCAGGTGTTCTTCCACACCCTCGGCGTCCGGGCCCACCTCGCGGCCACCGGCCGCACCGCCCCCGCCGTCAGCCTCAAGCTCCTGATCGAAGGTGAGGAGGAGTCCGGCTCGCCGAACTTCCGCGCCCTGGTCGAGGAGCGGGCCGAGCGGCTCACCGCCGACGCGGTGATCGTCTCCGACACCGGCATGTGGGACGAGTCGACCCCCACCGTCTGCACGGGCATGCGCGGCCTCGCCGAGTGCGAGATCGAGCTGTCCGGCCCCGAGCAGGACATCCACTCCGGTTCGTTCGGCGGCGCGGTCCCCAACCCGGCGACCGCCGTCGCCCGGCTCGTCGCCGCACTGCACGACGCCGACGGCCGGGTCGCGATCCCCGGTTTCTACGAGGGTGTGGCCGAACTCACCGACACCGAGCGCGCGCTCTTCGCCGAGCTGCCCTTCGACGAGGCCACCTGGCTGCGCACCGCCAAGTCCCGCGCGGCATCGGGCGAGGCCGGCTACTCCACACTGGAACGCATCTGGGCCCGCCCCACCGCCGAGGTCAACGGCATCGGCGGCGGCTACCAGGGCGCCGGCAGCAAGACGATCATCCCGTCCTCCGCCCTGGTGAAGATCAGCTTCCGGCTGGTCGCCGGCCAGGACCCCGACCGCGTCCAGCAGGTGGTCCGGGCCTGGGCCGAGGCACAGGTCCCGGCCGGTGTCGGGCACCGGATCAGCTTCGCCCCGGCCACCCGCCCCTGTCTGACCCCGCTGGACCACCCCGCCCTCCAGGCAGTGGCCCGCGCCATGGGACGGGCCTTCGGCCAGAAGATCCTCTTCACCCGCGAAGGGGGTTCGGGACCCGCCGCCGACCTCCAGGACGTGCTCGGCGCACCCGTTCTCTTCCTGGGCATCTCCGTACCGTCCGACGGCTGGCACGCCCCCAACGAGAAGGTCGAGCTCGACCTTCTGCTCAAGGGCGTGGAGACAACCGCGTACCTGTGGGGCGAACTGGCCGCCGCACTCCGCTGAATCCTCTGAACACCCGATCCATCCCGGGGGAGTAGGAAGCACCTGTGAGCACCTTCGACAACGCCACCGCAGACCGGCCCATCGGTCTCACCGCGCCCAGCGGCATCGACCGCGCCGCGCACCACCGCCTCGACGAGGCCTGGCTGTCCGCCGCCTGGAGCCACCCGACCACCCGCGTGTTCGTCGTCTCCGGCGGCCAGGTGCTGATCGACGACACCGCCGACGGCGGTACGGAGATCGTCATGACCCCGGCCTTCGAGGCCCCGGTCACCGAGACCCACCGCTACTTCCTCGGCACCGACGAGGACGGCGTCAGCTACTTCGCGCTCCAGAAGGACTCCCTGCCCGGCCGCATGGACCAGCCGGCCCGCCCGGCCGGGCTGCGCGAGGCCGGTCTGCTGCTCGGCCCGCGCGACGCGGGCCTGATGGTGCACGCGGTGGCCCTGGAGAACTGGCAGCGCCTGCACCGCTTCTGCTCCCGCTGCGGCGAGCGCACGGTCATCGCGGCGGCCGGCCACATCCGCCGCTGCCAGGCCTGCGGAGCCGAGCACTACCCGCGTACCGACCCCGCGGTGATCATGCTAGTGACGGACGACCAGGACCGCGCGCTGCTGGGCCGCCAGGTGCACTGGCCCGAGGGCCGCTTCTCGACGCTCGCGGGCTTCGTCGAGCCGGGGGAGTCGATCGAGCAGTCCGTGGCGCGCGAGGTGTTCGAGGAGGCGGGGGTCACGGTCGGCGAGGTCGAGTACATCGCCAGCCAGCCCTGGCCGTTCCCGTCGAGCCTCATGCTCGGGTTCATGGCACGGGCCACCTCGTCCGAGATCAATGTGGACGGCGATGAGATCGAGGAGGCCCGCTGGTTCTCCCGCGAGGACCTCAAGGCCGCCTTCGAATCGGGTGAGATCCTGCCCCCGTTCGGCATCTCGATCGCGGCGCGCCTGATCGAGCTCTGGTACGGCAAGCCGCTCCCGAGGCCGGGCAGCGTCGGCTGACGCCGGACCCGTACGGGAACGCCCCCTCCGGTGCTCGACCGGAGGAGGCGTCCTCGTACCGCGGAAGAGACGGGATCAGGCGGCGAGCGCCTGCTTCACCTGCGCCAGGGACGGGTTCGTCATGACGGCCTCGGCACCCGTGGAGCCGACCACCAGGACGGTGGGAACGGTCTGGTTGCCCCCGTTGGCCTTCTCGACGAAGGCCGCGGACTGCGGGTCCTGCTCGATGTTGATCTCGTTGTACGCGATGCCCTCGCGGTCCATCTGGCTCTTGAGCCGACGGCAGTAGCCGCACCACGTGGTGCTGTACATCGTCACAGTGCCCTGCATGTCTTGGCGCTCCTCTGTCTCGTCAGTCTTCTCGGACTCGTCTGTCTCATCCGTCACGCGGAGAAGGTGGACTGTGCGTCACCGCACGGAAAGGGAACGTACGCGAGGCAACCACCATTCCCGCCACCGCCCCGTATCAGCCCACCGTCCCGCACCGGGCCGTCCCCCGCACCAGTACGGCCGTCCCCCCGTATTAGTACGACAGATACGGCTCCCCTGTGGACAACCTCCGCGCCCGCCTCTTCCGACCTGGCAGCATGGCGGGGTGACAGCAGCAACGCATTCCTCTCTTTTCCCGCAGGTCCCCGAGTCGGCCGACGCCGTGCTCGACGGCCTGGACCCCGAGCAGCGCGAGGTCGCCACGGCCCTGCACGGCCCGGTGTGTGTGCTGGCCGGAGCCGGTACGGGCAAGACGCGTGCGATCACCCATCGCATCGCGTACGGAGTGCGCGCCGGAATACTTCAGCCGACCAGTGTGCTTGCCGTCACGTTCACCAACCGGGCCGCCGGTGAGATGCGCGGACGGCTGCGCCAGCTCGGCGCGGGAGGGGTCCAGGCACGGACGTTCCACTCCGCCGCCCTGCGTCAGCTCCAGTACTTCTGGCCGAAAGCGGTCGGTGGCGACCTGCCCCGGCTGCTTGAGCGCAAGGTCCAGCTGGTCGCCGAGGCCGCGGCCCGCTGCCGCATCCGGCTCGACCGCAACGAGCTGCGGGATGTCACCAGCGAGATCGAGTGGTCCAAGGTCACCCAGACCGTGCCCGCCGACTACCCGGCCGTGGTCGCGAAGACCCAGCGCGACGCCCCGCGCGATCCGGCCGAGATCTCCCAGATCTACGCGACGTACGAGGAGCTGAAGCGCGACCGCTCGGTGATCGACTTCGAGGACGTGCTGCTGCTCACCGTCGCCATCCTCCAGGACCGCCACGACATCGCCGACCATGTCCGCCGCCAGTACCAGCACTTCGTCGTCGACGAGTACCAGGACGTCAGCCCGCTCCAGCAGCGGCTGCTCGACCTCTGGCTCGGCGACCGGGACACCCTGTGCGTCGTCGGCGACGCCAGCCAGACGATCTACTCCTTCACCGGAGCCACCCCCGACCACCTGCTGAATTTCCGCACCCGCCACCCCAACGCGACCGTGGTCAAGCTGGTCCGGGACTACCGCTCCACCCCCCAGGTCGTCCATCTGGCCAACGGGCTGCTCGGCCAGGCCCGCGGCCGCGCCGCGGAGCACCGGCTCGAACTGGTCTCGCAGCGCGAGCCCGGCCCCGAGCCCGCCTACACGGAGTACGCGGACGAGCCCTCGGAGGCCGAGGGCACCGCCCGCCGGATCCGGGATCTGATCGCCGCGGGAGTCCCGGCCGGCGAGATCGCCGTGCTCTACCGGGTCAACTCCCAGTCCGAGGTCTACGAGCAGGCCCTGGCGGACGCGGGCGTGCCGTACCAGCTGCGGGGCGCGGAGCGCTTCTTCGAACGGGCGGAGGTACGGGAGGCGGGCGTCGCCCTGCGCGGCGCCGCCCGTGCCGGAGGCAACGACTCGCTGCTCGACGACGCGGAGGGTCTGCCCGCGGAAGTGCGCGCGGTGCTCTCCACCAAGGGATGGACCTCGGAGCCCCCCGCGGGTTCGGGCGCGGTGCGCGACCGCTGGGAATCCCTGGCCGCCCTGGTCCGGCTTGCCGAGGACTTCGAACGGGCCAGGCCGGGCGCGACGCTCTCCGACCTGGTGGCGGAGCTCGACGAGCGGGCCGCCGCCCAGCACGCCCCCACGGTCCAGGGAGTCACCCTTGCCTCGCTCCACTCGGCGAAGGGCCTGGAGTGGGACGCGGTGTTCCTGGTCGGCCTGACCGAGGGCATGATGCCGATCACCTACGCCAAGACCGACGAGCAGATCGAGGAGGAGCGCCGGCTGCTGTACGTCGGCGTCACCCGGGCCCGCCTCCACCTCTCGTTGTCGTGGTCGCTCTCCCGCTCGCCCGGCGGCCGCGCCGGACGACGCCCGAGCCACTTCCTCAACGGCCTGCGTCCGGGCTCGGTGCCGCTCGGCACGCGCGGCGCGGCCGGTGGCGGCGGGATCGAGCGGGGCCCGGGACCGGTCGCCAAGCGCAGCCGGCGCGGCCCTGCCCGGTGCCGTGTCTGCGGCAAGACCCTCACCGACGCCGGCGAGATGAAGCTGATGCGCTGCGAGGACTGCCCCTCCGACATGGACGAGGCGCTGTACGAGCGGCTGCGCGACTGGCGGGCGGTCAGGGCGAAGGAGATCGGCCAGCCCGCGTACTGCGTGTTCACCGACAAGACACTGATGGCGATCGCCGAGGCCGTACCCGGCAGCGAGGGCGAACTGGCGGTGATCCCCGGGGTCGGCGCGCGGAAGTTGGGCCGGTTCGGGACCGCTGTCCTGGCCATTTGCGCAGGTGAGACGGTGGAGGAGGTGCTGGGTGAGGCAGCTGACGAGGTGTGAGAAAAACTCGTCGAAAAAATAGTTTGCGCCTGCCCCAGTCATCACCATAGGTTCTTAACCACGGGAACAGCGACTTCTCTGAAGCCCTGGTCCTGTGCTGTACTTATCCGAATACGTAGGACCGGCCCGCCGGTCCGCCCGAGACGCCGAGAGGAGGCGATTGAAGTGATCAGCATCATCAAGACCAGCAAAATGACCGATCTTTCGGTCGTCTCCGCCTGCTCGCTCGGCCGCGCCTGCTCGTCCGCGTCCTCGCTCCGTGGCACCGGTCTGTCCGGCATCTCTGTCGCCAGCCCGCTGTCTCCGGCGAGCCTCCCCGTGCGGGAGCGCAATGAGCGACCGGCTCAGGCACCGGCAGCAGCAGTAGCGAAGGGACAGGCCCAGGCCTATGCCTTTGCGGCCGTCGGTGCGGGAGCGGAATCCGGCGCCAAGAAGCAGACGACGCAGCACCACACGATGTGGGCCTTCCGTGGGCCTGAACCCTGGAGTGATCCAGCCTGATCCACCATCAGGCCGGCGCCTTCAGGGCCGCGGAACCCCACTCGGGATCCGCGGCCCTTTTGTTTTGTCCAAACGGACGAGACAGCACGAAGGAGCCTCGGGACAAGCAACACCCGGTACCAGCCGCCACCCGGCCAACAGGCCGGAACGACCAGACGAGGACACCACCCACCGTGCAACTCGAAGCGCACGCCCCGTCCGTACCGCCTTCCGACACGATCCCGCCGCCCGGCCTCACGGAGGACTCCACCTTGATCCCCCTCACTGCGCTCACCGCGCTCGACGACGCCATCGAGAACCTCGGCGTGCCCGTCCCGTGCCGCTCCTACGACCCGGAGGTCTTCTTCGCGGAGTCGCCCGCCGACGTCGAGTACGCCAAGTCCCTCTGCCGTACCTGCCCGCTCGTCGAGGCCTGCCTCGCAGGCGCCAAGGAGCGTCGCGAGCCGTGGGGCGTCTGGGGCGGTGAGCTCTTCATCCAGGGCGTCGTCGTCGCTCGCAAGCGGCCGCGTGGCCGTCCGCGCAAGAACCCGGTCGCGGCGTGACCGCCGGACCGGGGGTCACGGCCCTCAAACCCATGAAGCGCATCGGAACCATCGACCGTCCCCACACCCACGATCCCCGAAATCAGGCAGCAATGTCCGTCCCCACCAATGAGCCCGTCGGCTCCGCAACACCGAACGTCACGATCATCGGCGCGAACGACTCGCGTCAGAACAGGACCCGCGAGATGCAACTCATCCCAGAAGCCCTGGCCCGTGCTCATATGCACGACCGCCTGAGGGAGGCCGACTCGCAGCGCCAGGCCGTGCGCCTGGTCACCGCGCGCCGGATGCAGCGTCGGGCCGAGCGCGCCTCGATGCGCGCCCGCCGAGCGCTGGCCATGGCGGTCATGCACTAGTCAGGCCGAACACCAGCAGCACCCGCCGACGGACAGCCGCTCTGCCCGCCGGCAGTCAGTACCCATAGTCAGTACCCCTTCCGCGGGGGCGGGGCCCACCGGCCCGCCCCCCGGGGCGGCCGTTGTTGGGGGCGAGGGGGGGGGGGTGGCGGTGGTGGGGGGGGGTTCGGGGCCCCCCCG
>NZ_JBEXPH010000179.1:11464-16000 GCF_040611955.1 Streptomyces sp. NPDC006510
GCCCCCCGCCTGTCAGTCCCCAGCGCCCGCCCCCCTCCGGGGGGGCCGGTCCGAACGGACCGGCCCCGCGGTCGTGCTCTGTGTCGTGCGCTGCGGTGGTGCTGCGCGGTGGTGCTGTGTGGTGCCGCGCGCCACGGCGGCGGCGGCGTTATCGTCACGAGGTGGACGAGGAGACTCATCACCGGACTGAGCAACCCGCGCAGAGCGACGCCGCAGTCGTCACCTGCGCCTTGTGCGGCACCTCCGCCGACGGCGAGACCGCACCGCCGACCTGGATCTGCTCCGTGGAGAACGGCAGACGCCAGTACTTCTGCGAAGAGTGCGCCCGCACCCATATCAGGGCGATCGAAAGCCGCCTGGACTCCGCCTGGTGGTGACCTGCCCGACGGGGACGCGTCCAGTCGTGACGCCCTGACCTACGCACCGGCGGGCGCGTCGCCCGCCAACTCCTGCACCGCGGGCACCTGCTCGTCCTCCAGCAGAAAACCCGGCAGCCAGGATTCGAGCTCGTCGCGCAGTCGCACGGTCGCACCCAGCTGGCACAGCACCCCGATCGTGCTCAACGTCACCCGGTGTATCAGCAGATAGGCGGGCGGCAGATTCAGCTGCTTGCCGAGCTGGTGAGCGGGGGAGCGGGGATCCGCGATCCGCGCCGCCTGATTGCGCAGCCAGCTCCGGGTGAACGTGAACTCCTCCACCTGCGCCGGCTCGATGATCGGGAGGAGGTAGTCGAGCACCGCGTCCGGGTCGAGGTCGATCGAGTCCTTGACGAACCCCTCCTCGCGCAACTGCTCGTACACCGCGTCCGCCTCGCCCGCCAGCGTCAGCCGCAGGGAGTCCCCGATGGTCTGCGGCAGGCCGCCCGGCAGCCGGTCCACCGTCCCGAAGTCGAGCACTCCCAGCCGCCACTGCCCGCCATCGCCGCTATCCTCGTCGGGGGGCAGCAGCCGGAAGTTGCCCGGATGCGGGTCCGCGTGCAGCAGACCGGTGCGCGCGGGCCCCGAGAAGAGGAAGCGCGCCAGCAACTGACCAGCCCGGTCCCGCTGCTCCGGCGTGCCCTCCGCGATCACGTCGGCCAGTGGAACCCCGTCCATCCACTCCGTCACCAGCACCTGGTCGGACTGGTGCACCACACCGGGGATCACGACATCCGGGTCGTCCGCGAACTCCTCGGCGTGCTCCCGCTGCGATCGCGCCTCCTGCTCGTAGTCCAGCTCCTCCGAGACCCGGTCACGCAGCTCCGTGATGAGCGGTTTGATGTCCATTCCGGGAATCAGCGGGCCGAGCAGGCGGGCGAATCTGCTGAGTTGGGTCAGATCCGAGAGCAGCGCCTCTCCGGCGCCCGGATACTGCACCTTCACCGCGACGTTCCGTCCGTCGTGCCACACCGCCCGGTGCACCTGACCGATCGACGCGGCGGCCGACGGCTTGTCCTCGAATTCGAGGAACAACTCCCGCCAGTCCTCGCCGAGCCGCTCCTCCAGCACCGCGCGGACGGTGTCGCTGGGCAAGGGCGGTGCGGCTTCCTGCAGCTTGGTGAGCGCCGCCCGGTACGGTCCGGCGACCTCCTCCGGCAGCGCCGACTCGAAGACGGACAGCGCCTGCCCGAGCTTCATCGCCCCGCCCTTCAGCTCGCCCAGGACCTTGAACAACTGGTCAGCGGTGCGCTGCTGCACCTCCCGGGCGACCAGCTCCGCCGATCTCCCGCCGATCCGCTTGCCCAGACCCCACGTCGCGCGGCCGGCGAAGCCCAGAGGCAGGGCGGCCAACTTGGCGGTACGGGTGACCGCTTTCCGGGGAAGATCAGACATGAGCCCCTCCAAATCCCAGACTGCCGTACCGCGTGCGGCGGTTACCCGGCCATTGTGTCCTGCATGGTGTCGGACCCGGAGCAGCACTCCCCCTCAGTCTGCCCAGCCGCTCCGCAGGAACAGCCGAGGTGCGCTCGCAACCGCTCGGCCCGCCAGTCCATCAGCGGCAGCGCGGCCTCCCAACGGGTCCCCGTGCTCGCGGGCAGTTCCCCGTCCAGAAAGGACAGCGCATGGGCGGCCGCGAGCCCGGCAACCGCCGTCGCCAGCCCCAGGTCGCAGGCCTGCACGGCAGTTCGCCTCCCGGACCGCCACTGGGACAGCATCCTGGGCCAGTCCTCGTCCCGGCCCGCGCGGTCCAGTGCCAGGCACCCAGCGCAGGCCGTACCCCCGGGCAGGACCAGGGGCCCCACGAATCCCGTCGCCTCCAGCACTCCGGCGTAGAGATGAGGAGTGCCCGACACGATCCACGGTTCGGCCGCCGGCGGGTCGGGGGCGTACGCCGCGAGGCTGTCGCGAGGGGCCACCACGATCAGCGACAGCCCCGGCTCGCCACCGGCCGGGGAACCCGCCGTCTCCGCCGCCCGGGGAGCCGGAGCCGCAGCGGATCTGCGCACCAACTGCCGGGCGGCGGTGTCCCTGCGCTCCCCGACGGCCGCCGGCGGAAGCCCGCCGGGCGAGACGTCCCACGGCTCGGTGTGCCCGCCGTCCATGACCTCCACCCGGCCCACCCCGGACCCGGACAGCACCGCCGCGATCGCGGCACCGACCCGGCCGGCCCCCCGTACCTGGACCCGCATCGCCCGGCGGGCCGCCAGTCGCCGCATCCCGCCGCCCGGTTCGGGATGGACGACGGAGAGCGACGCCAGATCGGGGCGGTGCCGGTCCAGGGCGCCGGGCCGGTTCCGTAACGCTTCCGTCTCCGGGCCGGCGGCCCGCACGTCGTCGAGCAGTCCCGCGTTCGCCAATCTGCCCACCAATGTGTCGACTTGATGGTCCGACAGGTCCAGCATGCGGGCTTCCTCGCGCAGCAGCGGCAGACCGCGCGTTCCGTCGAGCAGTTCCAGAAAACTGCCCGTGGCGATATCCAACGGGCCGAACTTCACCGCATGGGCGTGAGTCACGCCGAATTGCACGGTGCCCCTGCTGCGCCATGCGCGGCGCAGTGCGGGCTTCAACATCGGATGCACGGCTACCCCCGGTCTGTGTTCCTTGATCCTGTGCGCGGGCCGCGGCCCGGATCTGCGCGAGATCCGTTGTCAGAATGCAGCCGGGCGTCGAAACGTGCAGAAAGTTATCCACAGGCATGGGGTATTAGTCGTTCAAATGGTGCATGCCGTGGAGTGGATCAAGCGCGAACCGTCCCGGAGGCGGGACTTCACCCACCGACACCGGGTAACGTCGTGGCGTGCCCGCCGACCCGTCACCCGGAATCGCCGGGGAGACCCCCGCGCGCAGCGCCGGAACCCAGCAGCGCAGCGCGGCAGACCGTCCGCCCCGCACCTCGGCGACGAGCGCGGTCGAGGTCCGCAGGAGCAATCGCCGCAGCAGAACGGTCTCCGCGTACCGGGAGGGCGACCGCACCATCGTGCTCATCCCGGCCCGGATGTCGGAGGCCGAGGAGCAGCGCTGGGTGAGCGTGATGCTCGACAAGTTGGCGGCGCAGGAGAGCAGACGCGTCTTCGGCGACAGCGAACTCGCCGAGCGGGCCGAGCGGTTGTCGGCCCAGTACTTCGAGGGCCGGGCCAGGCCGGCGTCGGTGCGGTGGGTGACCAATCAGAACACCCGATGGGGCTCCTGCACCCCGGCGGAGGGCAGCATCCGTCTGTCGCACCGGCTGCAGGGCATGCCCGAGTACGTCGTCGACTACGTCCTGGTCCACGAGCTGGCCCATTTGCTCGTTCCCGGCCACGGTCCGCGTTTCTGGCGGCTGCTGGAGGCGTATCCCCGTACCGAGCGGGCACGCGGTTACCTGGAGGGTGTGGTGGCGGCCGACCGGCTGCCTCATCTGCCCGCAGCGCGCGGTGAGTGACGTTCACCGATTCTGTACCGGGTGTGTACCGACTTAGCTCGATGTCGGACTTTGCGGTTAGCCTGGCGCGACGCATTCACATTCGGGATGGGGGACGGTCGTTACGCATGGCCAGGGAATTCCAACGCGGCCACAAGGCCAAGATCAGCGATCTCACGCCGGGGACGGATCTGTACGTAGGTGTGCAGATCGCCGGTCCGGGACTGACCTTTGACATCAGCTGCTTCGGCCTCGATGCCAATGAGCAGCTCTCCGACGACCGGTATTTCATCTTCTTCAATCAGCCTAAATCGCCCGAGGAGTCCATTCAGCTCCTCGGCGCCCAGGCCGGTGACACCGAGTCGTTCCGCGTCACCCTGGACCGCATTCCGGCGAACATCCACAAGCTGTCGTTCACCGCGACGGTCGACGGGGCCGGGCAGATGTCCCAGATCGGCCCCGGATACATCCGGATCGTCGCAGGTGGCGAGGAAGTCGTCCGGTACGCCTTCAACGGTTCGGAGTTCACCACCGAGCGTGCGGTGATGCTGGGCGACTTCTATCTGAAGGACGTCTGGCGGTTCGCCGCGGTCGGCCAGGGCTTCGACGGCGGCCTCGAAGCACTGCTGAAGAACTTCGGCGGCGAGGTCGCCGAGGAGGCGCCCGCCGCACCCCAGCCGCAGGCAGCGGCTCCGTCGTTCGCCCCGCCCGCCCAGG
>NZ_JBEXPH010000180.1:0-15970 GCF_040611955.1 Streptomyces sp. NPDC006510
GGGCCGTCCGCCTCGGACGTCTGGTCCGCGCTCGGCGGTGAGCTCAAGGCCGCGATCGACCTGCGGGTGTGGGCACCGTTGGCCGGTGAACGGACCAGGGCCACTTCGGGAATCCTCCAGAACCGAATGCGGTGCCAGGACGTGATCGATGTGCCGCGGGGTCTTGCGGACGGCTCAGCCCACGAGGTCCCGCAGTGCGGCGGCCACAGCGGTGGGCGACGGCAGCCGGGCGATCTCTTCCCGTACCTCCGCGACGGCGGCGCCGGTCTCCTGCGCCTCCAGCACGGTGGTGATGGTCTTCGCGGTCAGCTCGTCCGCCGCGCAGGTGATCCCCAGCCCGCGTTCGGCCACGAGGTGTGCGTTGAAGGGCTGGTCGGAGCCGTGCGGCAGCACGATCTGCCGGATGCCGGCGGACATGGCGGCCAGCGAGGTGCTGGTGCCGCCGTGATGGATGATCGCGCTGCACGATCCGAGCAGGGTGTTCAGCGGGATCCACCCGTGTGTGCGGACGTTGTCCGGCAGGGTGCCCAGCTCCGTACGGTCCGCTTCGCCGAGCACGAACACGAAGTCGGCGTCGACCGTGTCGAGTTCGGCCACGAAGTCGCGGATCAGGCTGAGTCCGATGTACTGGGGGATGAAGGTGCCCAGGGTGACGCAGACACGGTGCCGTTCCGGGGACCGCAGCAGCCAGTCGGGAACCGTGCCGAGTTCCAGGTAGGAGCCGTTGTAGGGCACCGGGCGCATGGACAGGTGGTCGCCGGTCGTCCGGTACAGGCTGGGCGGTGTCGTGCGGATCAGCCGGGTGAGGGTGGGATCGGGGTCGATACCGTAGCGGGCGTACGTGCCGGCCAGCTCCCCGCGGATCCGGTCGACCATGTCGGGGACCAGGGCGAAGAGGTTGGACATGGCGATCAGCGGTACGGACAGCAGCCCCGCCACGAGGGCACCGGAACCCTGGTGGTCCGGACTCACCACCAGGTCGGGACGCCACTGCCGGGCGAGCCGCACCGCACCGGGCACGACCAGCTCGGAGAGCTCGGCGAACAGCGCGGACGTCGCCCGCACCTCGTCCTCCTGGAGCTCGCCGCCGCGGTACCAGACCAGTTGCCCCTTCTCCTGGGACCGGGCGGCCCGGCGTGCGAACGGTGCCGCGAGATCGACGCCCGGGGTGGCGATGTCCACGTAGGGCAGGCCCGCCTTGGCGACTTCCCGCATGCCCTCGCCGCCACCGGCGTAGAGGATCTCGTGGCCGGCCGCGCGCAGGGCCCAGGCGAAGGGAATGGTGGCGAACAGATCACTTGCCGTCGAATAGGTGCAGAAGAGAATTCTCATGCCTCAGAACACGCCTTTTCCGTTTATGGGTTCCGGCTTCCTCGGGGACACTTGCCGCGCGCGGGGCGGTCACGGGATCGATTCGAAGGCGGTGGCTCCCAGAATTCTTCGCTGAAGATCCTGGATCACCCGGGACGGTTCCAGGCCCATCTCCTCCGCCATCTTCGTGCGCAGTCGCTGGAACACCTGGAGCGCCTGGATGGTGCGGCCCGACCGGTACAACGCCGTCATCAGGTACTCATGGACCCGTTCGTCGAACGGGCGGGCGAGAGTGAGCGCGGTCAGTTCACTGAGCAGTTCCCGGTGCCGGCCCAATGCCAGATCGCTTTCGATCCGCAACTCCTGGACCATGTCCCGCTGTAGTTCGAGCCGGGTGATCTCGCACTGGAGCGGGAGACCGTGCTTCGTGTCCGGAAGTATCGGACCCGTCCACAGCGATTCCGCCGTACGGAGCGATTCGGCCGCCCCGAGATGGTGGCCCGCCCGGAGTTCCGATTCGCCGAGTTTCGCGAGCCGGTGGTATTCGTGCAGGTCGAAGTCGGCGTCGTCGACCCGGAATTGGTACCCCTCGTTCCCGGTGACGATCAGTTCCTTGCGGACCCGGTCTCCCGGGATGTGCAGCTGACGGGCGAGCAGGCCGCGTACGTTGAGCACATGGGTCTGCAACGCCGTCCGCACGGTGCGCGGCGGGCGGCTGCCCCACAGCTCGTCGACCAGCTGCCGCACCGGGACCGGGCTTCCGTGACTGAGCAGGAGCAGGGCCAGCAGCTTGCGTTCCTTCGGTGCGCTGGGCGCCGCCGTCAGTGCGCCGCGGGTCACGGCCAGCCTGCCGAGCACGGTGATCCTCAGTCGTGTCCCCACCGCTCGTCCTTCCGTCGCCGGTCGCTGTGTGGAGGTCAGGTGTGGTGGCGTACGGCGGCGGGCACCCCGGCGGGATCCGCTGTCATGCGGTTCGGGGCGAGCACCACCAGCGCCGAGTTGAAGCCGTGGTGGCCGCGGGCCAGAACCAGCGCCACCTCGACCCGTGTCCCGCGCGGCTCGCCGCGCACCAGGTCGATCCGGCGGCCCGGGACCGGCCGTTCGACGTTGACCGTCGGTGGCAGGACCGAGTCGCGCATGGCCAGCAGGGCGGCCGCGGTGTCCAGGGCCGGGCCGCCGGCGGCGAGCCGCCCCGTCATCGTCTTCGGTGCGGTGACCGGCACGCCGTAGGGGCCGAACAGCTCCTCGATGGCGGCGGCTTCCGCGGCGTCGAGCGAGGGCACCGCCGCCGCGTCGGCGAACACCACGTCCACGTCCTCGGGAGTCACACCCGCGTCCGCCATCGCCAGCCGTGCCGCGCGGGCCAGCCCCGGCGGGGCCGAGGCCCCCGGCGGGGGGTCGAACGTGGCCGCGTAGCCGGCGATCTCGCCGTAGACCCGACCGGCTCCACGCCCGGCCGCGGCGGCGGCCGTCTCCACGACCAGGATCGCGCCGCCCTCGCCCGGTACGTGTCCGGATGCCCGCGCGTCGAAGGGGAGATAGGCGCTGTCCGGGCGGTCGGAGCGCGACACGCGCCCGCCCGCGATGTGGGACACGAAGCCCCATGGATCGAACGCCGACTCCACCCCGCCGGTGAGGACGAGCGAGCTGCCCTTGCGCAGTACCCGCCGTGCGTGCCCGAGCGCGTCGAGGCCGCCGGCCTGTTCGGCGATCAGCACACTGCTGGGGCCGCGCATCCCGTGCCGGATCGAGAGCTGGCCGGTGTTGGCCGCGTAGAACCAGGCGAAGGACTCGTAGACGCTGACGTGCTGGGGGCCCCGGGTCCACAGCTTGCGGATCTCGCGGTGCGTGAACTCGAAGCCCCCCGTCGCGTTGGAGGTCACCACACCCATGCCGTACTCGGGCAGTGCGGCGGGGTCGGCCCCGGAGTCGGCGAGGGCCCAGTCCGAGGCCACGAGGGCCAGCCGGGTCACCCGGTCGGTCTGCGGCAGCAGCCGGCCCGGGAGGTGGTCGGTCGCTTCGAATCCGGGGATCAGGCCGATCAGCGACGCCCGGCCGGGGGCGGGGTCGTGGTCCGTGACCGGGCGGATGCCCGACTCGCCGCGGAGCGTCGCGCTCCACCACTCCTCGGTGCCGAGCCCGTTGGGCGCGGCGACGCCGATCCCGGTGACGACCGCCGTTCTCGTGGCGGCCGGAGCGGGTGCGGTGTCGGGTGCGGTGATCGTCATATCCCCTCCCGGGTGAGGACCATGGCGCTCTGGAAGCCGCCGAAGCCGCTGCCCACGCTGAGCACCGTGTCCAGGCGTCGCTCCCGGGCCTCGTTGGGTACGTAGTCGAGGTCGCACTCCGGGTCCGGCTCGTGCAGGTTGGCCGTCGGCGGCACCGCCGCGTGTTCCATGGCCAGTGCGCAGGCGGCGATCTCGATCGAGCCGATCGCGCCGAGCGAGTGCCCGACCATCGACTTGATGGAGCTGATCGGCACCCGGTAGGCGTGCTCGCCGAGCGCGCGTTTGAACGCCGCGGTCTCGTGCCGGTCGTTCTGCTTGGTGCCGGAACCGTGTGCGTTGACATAGCCGATCGACTCGGGGGCGCGCTTCGCCTCGTCCAGCGCGTGGCGGATCGCCTCGGCCATCTCCCGTCCGTCGGGCCGCAGGCCGGTCATGTGGTAGGCGTTGCAGCGCGAGCCGTACCCGGAGATGACACCGTAGATGTGCTGGCCCCGGGCCTTGGCGTGCTCCAGTTCCTCCAGGACGAGCATCGCCGAGCCCTCGGCGATGACGAAGCCGTTGCGGGTGCGGTCGAAGGGGCGTGAGGCGTGCTCGGGGTCGTCGTTGCGCGGCGAGGTCGCCTTGATCGCGTCGAAGCAGGCCACCGCGATGGGCGAGATCGGTGTGTCGGTCGCGCCGGCGATCATGATGTCGGCGCTGCCCTCCGCGATCAGGTCCCGTGCGTGGCCGAGCGAGTCGAGACCGGAGGTGCAGCCGGTGGAGACCACCGAGGCCGGCCCCTGAGCACCGACGAGCCAGGCGACCTCGGCGGCCAGCGAACTGGGCACGAAGGCGTCGAACAGGTGCGGGGACAGGTACGCCGGGTCGACCTCCCACTGCCTGCCGCTGTCGCTCAGGACCACGTACTCCTGCTCCAGCGTGGTCGTTCCGCCGACGGCGCTGCCGACGCAGACTCCGACGCGGTGCGGGTCCACCGCGTCGAACTCCAGCCCGCTGTCGGCCAGGCTCTCCCGCGCGCTGATCACGGCCAGCTGCGCGGCCCGGTCGAGCCTGCGGCACTCGCGGGCGGTCAGCCCGTGCAACTCGGGGTTGAAGTCGATCTCGGCGGCCATCCTCGACCGGAACGGTGCCGGGTCGAAGAAGGAGATGGTGCGGGTGGCGGTGCGGCCCGAGACCAGAAGGTCCCAGAACGCCTTCTTGCCGATCCCGCCCGGGGCCATGACCCCGATGCCGGTGATGGCGACAGACCGCTCCACGATGGAAACCTCTCTGACGGATTGTCCGCGGTGGACCAAGTGGTTCGCGCGGTGGTTCAGCCGGAAACGGAGAGCCTGGCGTCGACGAAGGCGACGAACGCAGCCGGTGTCTTCAACTCGTCCAGTTCCTCGTCCGTGATCTCCACGGGGTACTCGTCCTGGATGCGGACGGTGATCTCGTAGACCATCAGCGAGTCGAAGCCGAGGTCGGAGAAACTCGCGCCCGACGCGGTTTCGTCGAGGGGCTCGGCCTCGCCCTGGAAGCACTTCTCCACGACCTGCCGGAATTCGGTGAAAGTAAAGGCGGGCACGGATTTCCTTTCGTCGGGCCGGTGGCCGATCCGGTCTGGGCGGACGGTTGGACTATCGGCACCCGTCATGGTGCGTCGATGGGGAGCCGCTCCAGACGCCCCTTCCGGCTTCTCCAGCACGACTTGAGGGGCATGGACCTGCGGTCGGTGCGCCCGGGTCCGCCGCGGTCAGGCGACGTGCCGGGATGCCGTTCCCGGGCGGATGACGGTCCGGTCGCGCCATGCGGACAGCGCGACGCGTTCGAGGTCGGGCGCGGGATCGGAAGCGAGGACGGCCTCGTACAGGCGCTGGACCGAGCGCGAGGGTTCGAGCCCGAGACCGTCGCGGAGGAGCCGGCGCAGCCGCCGGTACTCCTGGATCGCCTCAAGGCGCCTGCCGGACCGGTAGAGGGCGAGCAGCAGCCGCTGCCACAGGCCCTCGGCCAGCGGGTGCTCCACGAGCAGGCCGCGCAGCCCGGTGAGCACCTCGTGGTACATGCCGAGAAAGAGCTGCGCGTCGATGCACTGCTCCACGACGCGCAGCCGCTCCTCGGTCAGTCTGGTCGCGTGCGCCTCCAGGACGGGGCCGTGCTTCACATTGGAGACCAGCGGGCCGCGCCACAGCGTCAGTGCCTCTTTGAGCAGTTCGGCGGCCCGGGGTACGTTCCCCTGCCCGAGCGCGGTGCCGCCCTGTGCGGCCAGTGTCTCGAACCGGCAGAGGTCGATCGTCTCCGAGGGAATGCTGGCGGCGTACCCGGAGGAGGTGGTGCGCAGCCACGGGCCGTGCGACGGGCAGGCGGTGACCTCCTTCCAGGCGTGGCCCCGGGGCCGGTGCCCGGCCCGGTGAGTCTGCGGGTCGGGCAGGGTCCGGCGGAGCTGGTACACGTACGTCTGCAGGGTGGTCAGGGCGTTGGGCGGCGGGTTGACGCCCCAGAGCTCGTCGACGAAGGAATCCTTCCGCACGATGTCCCCCTGCCGCAGCAGCAGCAGCGACAGGGTGCTGCGCAGCTTCGGCGCCGACGGCGTCAGATCCTTCGAACTCTCCGATACGTCCAGCGCGCCGAGCACCTTGAAGTACATGGGTTCCTCCTCCGGGGCCGCCCGTCAGGCGGGGCAGTTGTGATACGCCGTGACCCGCCAGACGCCGTCGGCCCTGGCGAGCACGAAGGTCGCGACGCGCTTGTCGCTCTCGGCCAGTTCGGTCTGCCCGTCGAGGAGGATGCCCAGGTCGCTCACCACGACCGCGGTGTCCTCACCGGTGCGGCGGATGATGCGGGGCTCGTTGAGCGGGCGGCTTCCGCGCATCGGTCCGTCGAACGCCGCGCGCAT
This sequence comes from Streptomyces sp. NPDC006510, assembly GCF_040611955.1. Taxonomy (NCBI): domain Bacteria; kingdom Bacillati; phylum Actinomycetota; class Actinomycetes; order Kitasatosporales; family Streptomycetaceae; genus Streptomyces; species Streptomyces sp. NPDC006510. The sequence continues at coordinate 6,415 of NZ_JBEXPH010000180.1, forward strand.
GAACTCCCGGATGGCTTCCTTGCTGTCGAGGACCAGACCGGTCATGACCAGGGTCGCGTCCTCGGTGTACATCTCGGCCACGGAGTCGGCGTCGTTCGAGGTCCAGGCGCTCCGGAACCTGTCCAGCAGTTCGCGCACCGCGACATCGGTCTGCGTTGTGGTCTTCGGGTCGGCATAGGACATGGTGTGTTCCGTTTCAGTCGGCCGGCTGGATGGACAGGGCGTGGCGGAAGACGTTGCGCGGGTCCCAGCGCTTCTTGACCCGCCGCAGCCTGGGGTAGTTCTGCTTGTAGTAGAGGTCGTGCCAGGGAACGCCGGACGTGTTCCAGGCCGGGTCGGCGAGGTCGGTGTCCGGATAGTTGATGTACGAGCCGTCGTTCGTCCCGTCGGGCACCGGCACCCCGCCGGTGTCGCGGTAGACATCGCGGTAGAAGCGCCGCAGCCAGTCGAGGGACGCCTCGTCGTCGCGGGGGTCCAGCCACGTCGCGGTGTAGGCGGCTTTCAGAATGGAGCTCCGTTGCACCAGCGCGGTGGCCTCCGGAGCGACCTCGTTGACCTTGCCGCCGTAGGAGACCAGCCACACGCGGGCCAGATCGAGCGTGGGCGGAGCCGTGGTCAGGTAGTCGAAGACCGTATCGACCTGGGCGGTGCTGAACCCCTTGCGTAGATAGCCGGCCTTGCCCTTGTAGCGGCCGTACTCGGACCCGCGTTGTGACTCCTCGTCACCGTTGGGCGGCATCAGTACGTACAGCCAGGGCGAGGCGGGAATCATGTGGCGGAAACCGCCGATGCCGTCGCTCACGGCGTCGAAGTACTTCTCGACCAGAGCGGCCCCGTCCGCGCTGTCGCCGTCGGCCAGGGCGTAGATCAGGATGTCCGCCGGGCCGTCCTGCTCCTTGCGGCCGGAGAGCATCAGCGTCGAGTGCAGCGCCGTGCCGGGGGAGCCCGGATCGCTGTTGCTCTCGTGCCAGTCGCTGTGGTTGCGCATCAGCCGCCGGAACGACTCCTTCGGGAGGTCCGCCCACGACCACATGAGCGCGCCTCCCGTCAGGGAAGCGGGCGGCCTGGGCAGCAGAGCGGCCGGATCGTCCCCCTCGGCTCCGGGCGACCGCATCCAGTACCGGGTCACCACACCGAAGTTGCCGCCCCCGCCACCGGTGTGCGCCCACCACAGGTCCCGATGGGGATCGTCGCTGTCGCGGGTGGCCAGCACGGCACGGGCCCGGCCCTCCTCGTCCACGACGACGACCTCGACGGCGTACAGATGGTCCACGACGGAACCGTGGGTGCGCGAGAGCGATCCGTACCCGCCGCCCTGGATGTGCCCGCCGACACACACCGAGTGGCACCAGCCGCCGGGAACGGTCACGCCCCACGTCAGGTAGAGCGTGCGGTACACCTCGCCCAGCATCGCGCCCGACTCCATGGCCACGGCGCGCCGGGCGGGGTCGAAGTAGATCGCGTTCATCCCCGTCATGTCGATGATCACACCGTCGGGGTGCTCGCCCACGGAGTTCTCCAGCGAATGACCACCGCTGCGCACCGAGACCGGCCGGCCGGAGTCGACCGCCCACTGCACCGCCGCCACGACCTCGTCGGTGGAGCGCACCACCCGGAAGCAGGCGGGTCGCTGGACGAACCGCTCGTTGCGGCGGCGCAGGGCGAGGTCCTCGTAGCGCGGGTCACCGGGATACACGGCCGACGAGGCAGGGCTTTTGCCGCCGCGCTCCGCGTCCGCGCCGTCCCGGTGCGGGGCACTACCGGTCACATGGGCCATCGGGTGGATCCTCCGTGTCCGCTCGATCGGTGCCGGCTCTCTGGAGCCGATGCCTCTCGAACTTCCACTCGCCCGGTCCGGACTCGCTGAATTCCCGCTGAACCGGGCTGTTCCACGCGCCCCAACAGGGCGGTCGGGCCCGTTCGGCCCGCGGCCCGGCCAGGTTTCCGTTCCACACTGGTCATGCATACCCCTAGGGGGTATATTGCACGCGCTAGATACCCCCCTCCCGTATAGGAGTTGTTTGCGATGACGGCATCAGCCGCACCAACCGCACCAGCCGATCCGCGTAGATGGTCGGCGCTCGCCCTGATCGCCCTGGCCCAGTTCATGGTCATCATGGACACGTCGATCATCGGCGTGGCCCTGCCCAGGATGCAGGCCGACCTGGGCTTCTCCCAGGAGAACCTGTCGTGGGTGTTCAACGCCTATGTCGTCGCCTTCGGGGGACTGCTGCTGCTCGGCGGACGACTGTCGGACCTGCTCGGCGCCAAGCGCCTCTTCAGTGCCGGATGGGTCGTCCTCGCCGCGGGCTCCCTGACCGCGGGCCTCGCCGGTCAGGTCTGGGTCGAGCTGACCGGCCGGGCCCTGCAGGGCGTGGGCGCCGCACTGATCGCCCCGTCCGCCCTCACCCTGCTGATGACACTGTTCGGCGCACGTCCCCGGGAGCTGGGGAAGGCCTTCGCGCTGTACGGTGCGGCCGCCCCGGCCGGCGGCACCGCCGGAGTCTTCCTCGGCGGGGTCATCACCCAATACGCCAGCTGGCCCTGGGTGTTCTACATCAACATCCCCGTCGCCGTGATCGTCCTGGCCGCCACGCCCGCCGTCATGCCCTCGGGTGCGGGGCGACGCGGCTCGATCGACCTCGCCGGCGCGGTCACCGTCACGGCGGGTCTCGCCGCCGCCGTCTACGCCATCGTCCGTGCCCCCGAGACCGGTTGGGGTTCCGCCGAGACCTGGCTGGTCCTGCTGGGCGGCGTGGCGCTGATCGCCGCGTTCGTCGCGATCCAGTCCAAGCGGCGCGAACCGCTGATGCGGCCGGGGATCTGGCGGGCACCCAACCTGGCCGGTGCCAACATCGCTCAGCTGCTCATGGCCGCCGCGTGGATTCCCATGTGGTTCTTCCTCAACCTCTACCTCCAGCAGGTCCTGGGCCTGGACGCCTTCGCCTCCGGCTCCGCGCTGCTGCCCATGACGGTCGCCATCATGATCATGATGATCGTCCTGGCGCCGCGCCTGATCTCCCGGTTCGGGCCCAAGCCCCTCGTCGTCCTGGGACTGTCGGCCCTCGGTGCGGGCATGTTCTGGCTCTCGCTCGCCCGCCCGGACGGAAACTTCTGGGTCGACGTCCTGCCCGCCTCCCTGCTCTCGGCGGTGGGCATGTCGCTGGCGTTCATCCCGTCGCTCGGCACCGCGCTGTCCAGTGCCCGCCCGGAGGAGGGCGGCCTCGCCTCGGGGATCGTCAATACCAGCTACCAGGTCGGCTCCGCCCTCGGCCTCGCCGCCATGACCGCGCTCGCCGCCGCGCACGGCGCCCGTGAACCGGGGGACCCGGTGGCCCTCACCAACGGCTTCTCCGCCGCCTTCCTCGGTGCTGCGGCCCTCGCCGTGGCCGGTGCCCTCGCCGCCCTGCTGACCCTGCGCACCGCACCCGCCGAGGTCGCGGGCAGCGGTGACCAGCCGGAAAAGGCCGCGGCCTGAAAGGGGCGGCTGTCGGGACGACCGCGGCCGGGCGGCGCCCGCCGCAGAGGGCGGGTGTCCGCCCCGGCGGCGGACGCCGCCCCTCGGTCAACCGGGCCGTCGGGCGGTCACCAGCAGGGCGGCACTGCGCAGTTGGAGCGTTCCGCCCCGCTCGTGGGGGCGCAGAAGGCCGACGAGCCTGTGCCGGGCCTGTGCCCGGACGTCTTTCCCGGCCCGGCCCATCAGGTGCCGGCCGGGGCCGGAGTCCAGCAGGAAGGCGGCGGCGTCGGCGGCATCCCGGCCCCAGGTTCCGTACGCCTCGACCGGTGCGGTGCCGATGGCCTCGTACCCGGCGCGGGACAGCACGTCGCGCACGGTCTCCGGGTCCGCCAGCGAGAACATGCCGGGGCCCGACGGGGTGCCCAGCCCGGCGACGGGCAGGAGGCCGCTCAATCCCCGGATGGCCCGCAGCCACTCGGTCCGGCCGGGTTCCGTGGGGCAGACGAAGGCGATACGGCCGCCGGGGCGCAGGGCCCGCCCGATGTTGGTGAAGGCGGCGACGGGATCGTCGAAGAACATCACCCCGAAGCGGCTGATCGCGACGTCGAAGGTCCCGGGCCCGAACGGGTGGACCTGGACGTCGGCCTGCTCGAACCTCACATTGCCGAGCCCCTCGCGCCGCGCGGACTCCCGCGCGCGGGCGAGCATCGGGGCCGACAGGTCCAGGCCCGACGCCCGGCCGCCGCTCGCCCGCCGGGCGGCGAGACGGGTGGTGCACCCCGCCCCGCAGCCGACGTCGAGCACGCGGTCCCGCTCGGTGATCGCCGCGGCGGCGAGCAGGGGTTCGTCGAATCCCGCGTTCACACCGTCCCAGCGGTCCTGGTTGGTGGCCCAGTGCGTCCCCTCGTAACCGTTCCAGGCCTGTTCCTGGTCCCTGTTGGCGATGTGTCGCATGCGGTGTGCTCCCCGGTGGATGCGGGCGCCCGGAGACATTGGGACAACTAGTATGGGCGGGCGCCCATTCAAAGGTATGGGCAATCGCCCATACTGTAAACACATCGAGAGGGAGGGGCTTCATGTCACCGCGTGGTGTGACGACTCCGGACGTCCGCGAGCTGCTGTTCAACGCCGCGGAGCGGGTGCTGGAGCGTGAGGGGCCGGGAGCCCTGACGAGCAGGGCGATCACCGGTGAGGCCGGCTGCGCGAAGGGCCTTCTGCACGCCCACTTCTCCGGACTGGACGAGTTCGTCGCGGAGTTGGTCCTGGATCGGTTCGCGCGGGTGGCCCGGCACGCCGAGGAGCTCCGGGGCCGGGTGGGGCGGGGCACCGTCGCAAAGAACCTGCTCGGCATCGCTCTCGCACTGCTGTCCTCGGCCGGCCCCACCGTCGCCGGCCTGGCGCTCGCCCGCCCCGCGGCGTCCTTGCGGATCCGCGCAGCCCTGGAGGGCGGTGCGCCGGGCTTCGACACGGTCCAGGACGCGATCACCGACTACCTGGACGCGGAACGGCAGGGCGGCCGGATCGCGGCACGGGCCGACACCGCCTCGGCGGCCCTCGCCCTGGTCGGGACCCTCCACCACCTGCTCATGACCGGCGGACACGACCGGCGGAACGCGCAGGAGCGGGCCGGGCAACTGGTGGCCCTGCTCGAAGCCGCCCTCCGGCGCGGGCCCGACGACTTCACGGGTGAGCCGGCGCGGGGAACGGCTACGGACACGGTCTGAACGGGCATGGGGTGCCGCCGCGGACCCGTTCCCGCGGCGGCACCCCCCGTCCTGCTCGGCTCAGCCGGGCGGACCCGCGATCACCGCACCCGGACGCGCACGGTGTGCGTGGCGCCCCGGCTCTTGCTCAGGTCGCCGTAGGTCACGGTCACCGACGAGCCGGTCCTGATGCCGCTGACGCTGTCCGCCTTGGACAGGACGGACTTGACGGGGCGCTGCCAGGTGAGGGTGAGACCGGTGACGGTGCGGGACGGGTCGGAGACGCAGATCGTGGCGGTGCCGTCGCGCTTCTCGTGGATCTGTACGCAGACCGGCGCGCTCGCCGTGACCTTGCCCGCCGTGCCCGCCGTCCAGAAGTTGACACCGGTGAAACCGAGGGAGGGGACGCGGATGCCGCTGCGCCGCGCGTCGTTGGCAAGGATCTCCAGCCAGCCGGTGTCCTCGGCGCGCGCGGCGGTGCGCTTGCTGCTCGCGCCCGGCAGCAGGATGTACGCGTAGCCGCCGTCCGCCGGGTCGGTGCCGTGGTCCTGCCAAAGGGTCACGTAGCGGCGGGTGTTGGGCGTGGCGGTGCCGCCGTCGTTGATGTCCTTCCAGGCGCCGGTGCGCTCCTCGCGCAACGCGTGCAGTTCGGTGCCGCCGGGGAAGACGTATCCGGCATGCCGGTCGAGATGGGCCCAGGTGGTGGTGCGGGTGGTGGACCAGCCCCGGGTGTCGGGCTGGGCCTCGCCGTCCAGCAGCAGCCGCTGCGTGCCGCTCGCGCCGAGGCAGCGGTTGTCGACGACCGTCTCGACGCCGGCGCCGTCGGCGGAGGTGATCCCGGAGCCGAGGCAGACCACGCTGTCGTCGAGCCAGAACCACGACTTGCGGGCGTACATCGTGCTCGCCAGGCCCTGGACGTGCTGGCCGGTGGTGCCGAACTCGCCGTCGCCGGTGCCGCCGACCCACCCCGTGCCGGGCTTCGGGTTGGCCCAGGCGCCGCCCTGTCCGTCGGCGAGCCTCTTCCGGGAGACGGTGATGCCGGGCAGCCGGTACGGGTCGACGGTCGGCCAGTACGCGTCCGAGTACTGCTCCAGGCCCGCGCCGTCGCCCCACCACTGCAACCAGCCCGCGCCGGTGTGCCAGCCGCGCTTGTTCTCCCCGTTGCCGAACTCGTAGTGGGCGATCCGCTCGGAGGCCATGGAGAGACCGGCACCCCAGCCGCGGCGGCGGTGGGTGACCCGGTCCATGTTGTGGAAGACGCGGTGCGCGGACGGCTCCGGGGACGCGGTGACGGTCGTGTCGTCCAACAGGGCCTGCAACCGCGCGGTGTTGACCAGGCTCAGGGAGCCGGCCCCGAGTGCCGGGGCGTAGTAGTCGCGCTGCAGCCAGCCCTTGACCATGGCGCGCCAGCGGGCGTTCTCCTCGGGACCGGCGCCCATGCCGAGCAGCACGATGGAGGCCATGACGCCGTGGGCGCGGGTGTGGTCGCTGGAGCCGACGCGGGTGATGCCGCGGCCCGAGACGTTGTCCATCATCAGGCCGTCGTAGATGAACGGGGCGATGGCCGCGTCGATGGTGTCGAGGAACTGCCGGCTGCCCGGATCGGTGATCTCCCAGGTCGAACCGCGCAACAGGGCGAAGAGCCGGCCCAGCCCGTCGTTGAGGACCGCGCCGTAGCCGCCGATGTACGGGATGGAGGTGTGCTGGACGAAGGAGCCGTCCGGGTAGAAGCCGTCGCCGGTCGTGACGTACGGGAAGACCGGCGAGAGCGCGGCGACCGCCCGCGCGATCTTGGCGGCGTCGGCGCCGACGATGCCGCGCAGGATCATGCCGCGGCACAGGTCGACCCGGTTGGCACCGGTGCTGGTGCCGGTGTACTTGTCGACGGCGGAGTCGGGCAGGAACTTGTCCACCGCACCGCAGTAGTTGGCCTTCTGGGCGTCCGACAGGGCGTCGTGGAGCAGTACGCAGGTGTCCATGAGGGCCTGGGGCGCGCCGATCTGCCAGTTCCACCAGTTCCCGTAGCGGGTGGTCGTCTCGTTGAAGACATCGGCGTGGAGGTGGTCGAGGCCGGTGATGACCGCGTCCCGGAGGCCGGTGTCGCCGGTGACCCCGGTGCCGGGCTGGGAGTACGCCTCCGCCATGGTGCGCAGCCGGTTGTAGCCGGTGTTCATGTTGGCGGAGAAGTTGAACGACTCGGTGTCGGTGTCCGGTTCGGGGTCCAGATAGACCAGGTCCGGCCAGAGGGAGCCGCGCGTGGGGGCCATCGTGGAGAGGTAGCCGGTGGCCTGGGTGCCGAGGACGGCGAGCTTGGACTTGAAGGGCTCGGCGGTCGGGCTGAAACCGGTTCCCAGGTACAGATCGCGCCACTTCGCACGCAGGGCGGCGAATTCGTCGGCGGCGCCGGCAGTGGCGGTGGAGGCGGAGAGTGCCGGCGAGAGGGCGGCGTCGGACGCGGACGCGGCGGTCGGCAGGCCGAGGGCGAGCGCCGCACCGCCGCCCGTGGCCAGCAGGGCACGACGGGACCAGGCAGTTGTCATCGAAGCTCCGGGGGAAGAGTGAGCCAGTGCGGAAAGGCCAGCGTGGTAAGCGTTTTCTAGCATGGGGGCACTGGGGGACTCAAGAGGCCGCCCGGACCGCCGTCGTCCCTTCGGGTGCGAGTGCGGGGCGAGTACGAGGGCGGGCGCGGAGGCGAGTACGGGCGCGAAGTGCGTCCCCGGTCGCGAGCGGGAAAAGGATCCGGTGGGCCGAGCCGGGCCAGGGTTCGTTTCAAACAGGCAGGCTTCCTGCTTGAAAGAGCGTCAAGTCCCGTTCCGGCGACGGTTTTCGGCCTGACGCGCGGCGCGCGGTCGGGCTGAGCCCGGCGAAGGTGCGGATGGATCAGCCGCTCTGGGCGTGCGGGGCGTCCGGGATCGGCTGCTCGGCCCAGATCGTCTTGCCGCGCCGGGTGTAGCGGCTGCCCCAGCGGGTGGTGAGCTGTGCGACCAGATACAGGCCACGCCCTCCTTCGTCGGTGAGGAGGGCCCGGCGCATGCGGGGCTGCGTGGCGCTGGGGTCGGAGACCTCGCAGGTCAGCTGCCCCGCGCGGATCAGCCGCACCTCGACCGGGCCGCCGGCGTGGCGGATGGCGTTGGTGACCAGCTCGCTCAGCACCAGTTCGGTGGTGAAGACGAGCTCCTCCAGCCCCCAGGCGCGCAGTTGCCGTACCGCGTCCTGCCGGACCCGGGCGACGGCGGCCGGGTCGGCCGCCACGAGCCAGACGGCCGTGTTCCCGGGCGGCACCACATGGGTGCGGGCGAGCAGCAGGGTGACGTCGTCGGCGAGCTGGTGCGCGGGCCGGGCGGAGATGATCTCCTGGCCGAGCTCCCGCAGCGGTGCGGCGGCGGCGCCGGGGCGGCCCAGCCGGCGGCCCAGTTCGGCCATGCCCTCGTCGAGGTCGCTGTCGCGTCCCTCGATCAGTCCGTCGGTGTAGAGCGCGAGGAGGCTGCCGGGCGCCAGTTCCACCTCTGTCACCTCGAAGGGCAGACCGTTGACGCCCAGCGGCGGTCCGGGGTTCAGTGGCACGTACGCGACGGTCCCGTCCGGACCCACGACGGCGGGCGGGGGGTGCCCGGCGGAGACCATCGCGCAGCGCCGGGAGACCGGGTCGTAGACGGCGTACAGGCAGGTGGCGCCGATCGGGTCGGCCCGGAGGCCGCCGTGTGCCCCGTTTTCGTCCGGTCGGGTGAACCGGCTGGGCCGATCGGGCCCGTCGTCTTCGTCCGGTCCGTCGGGCCGGTCGGGCCCGTGGGGCCGGTCGGGTCCGAGGGGCTCGTTCGGCAGGCTCGGCTCGTCGGGCTCGTTCGGTTCGTCGCGGAGCTGGGAGACCAGGTCGTCGAGGTGCACCATCAGCTCGTCCGGTTCCAGATCGAGGTCGGCGAGGGTGCGCACGGCGGTACGGAGCCGGCCCATGGTGGCGGTGGCCCCCAGCCCGTGGCCGACCACGTCCCCGGCGACCAGGGCGACCCGGGCGGAGGACAGCGGGATCACGTCGAACCAGTCGCCGCCGACGCCGGTGGCGGTATCGGCCGGCAGATAGAAGCCGGAGGTGGTCACGGCGACGGTCTCGGCCTGCGCGGGCGGCAGCAGACTGCGCTGCAGGCCGACGGCGGCCCGGTGCTCCCGGGTGTAGCGGCGGGCGTTGTCCAGGGCGAGGGCCGCGCGGGCGGCGATCTCGCACAGGAGGTCCAGGTCGGCCGGTGCGAAGCCGGGCCGGGCGGGGCCGCGCCGGACGGTCACCCGGCCGAGGAAGATGCCCCGGGCCCGCAGCGGGGCGGTCATCGACGCCCGGGCGTCATCGACGGCGGGGGCGGAGTCGGCGTCGGCCGGGACCACGGTGCCGGTCGACACCTCCGCG